>JAPLUJ010000434.1:0-6105 GCA_026397695.1 Verrucomicrobiota bacterium
GATGATGCGCTGGAGCGCGTCGGCGGTGAACGCGATGGCTTCCGTCCACGACACCGGTTTCCACTCGCCGTTTTCGCGGATCATCGGCTCGCGGGCACGGTCGGGCGAGTGCACAAAGCCGAAAGCATAACGTCCTTTGACACATAAATGTCCCCGGTTGACCGGCGCGTCCAGCACCGGGCGGGCCGCCACGATGTGGCCGTCGCGGGTGCCGACATGCATTTCGCAACCGGTGCCGCAATGCGGGCAGGTGGTGCGTTGCCAGCGGCTCGGCACGCCGTGTGTTAGAATGGACTTGTCTTCGAGCGCGCCGGTCGGGCAGGTGTCCACGCACGCCCCGCAACTGACACAGTCGCTCTCGCGCAGGGTGGAGGCTTCCCCGCGGAGGTGCACCGCTGGCCCGGTGCCCCCGAAGCGGAGTTCCCAGACATTCTGGCCTTGGACTTCATCGCAGATGCGCACGCAGCGCTGGCAGGTGATACATTGCGTCATGTCCACGTGAATATACGGATGCGAATCATCCCGGAAACTCCCGGCGTCCTCGCCGGAGAGACTGCCCGTTACGCCATAGGTGCGGAGGAGACTATGAAACTGCTTGTCGGGAAATTCCATCACCGCTGCGGCCGGGTAATTCTTTGCGAGCATCCGGAGTGTGGCATGCCGCTGTTGTTCTATATCCGCAGTGTGGGTTTCGATCACCATGCCGTCCGCCAACTGAGTGTTGCAGGCGAGCACCGGATTGACCAAGCCACGCACCTGCACCAGGCACAGGCGGCATCCGCCATGCGGTTTGAGCCGCGGATCGTGGCACAGTGTGGGCACATCAAGTCCCGCCGCCTGCAAAGCCGTGAGGATGGTCCCGTGGTTTGCAACGGTGTGCGGTTGGCCGTTGAGGGTTACTTGTAACATGCAAACACGTTCACGATATGACCGAGTTGATAAACAGCCTTGGGAATCATTCCGGTTTTCTCCTGTCACCCAAAAGATAGGCGATCTGCCGGGGCCGGTTCGGGTGAATGAGTATGATGAAAAGCCCGCCCAGGATGTTGCCGAGTGTGACGGGCAGAATATTGTGGAACATGACCGTCAGGTCCGCGAACCCAAGCCCTTTTGCAAAATGACCCGCTGGTATGAGATACATGTTGGCCACACAGTGCTCAAATCCCGAAGCCACGAATGTCATGATGGGCAGCATCACGCAGACGATTTTTGAAATCACATCCTTTGAGAAATACGACATGATCAGGCCGAGAATCACCAGTATGTTGCAAAAAATGCCTCTTAGGAAAGCCTCGCCGAATGGCAGCGAATTCTTGTAATCCGCGACGGTGACGGCCATTCTGCCCGTTGCGGTCAGCGCGTCGCCGTGCCCGAAAACGCCGGACCGGTAAACCAGATAAGCCGTCAGGACCGCCCCGATCAGATTGCCGATGTAAACCGCGACCCAGCTTCTGAGGAGCTGCCAGAACGAATAATGAAGCGCGATGGCTCCCACGACCATGGTGATGTTTCCCGTGAACAGCTCGGCCCCGGCAATCACCACAAAAACGAGGCCGATACTAAAGCAGGCCCCCGCGACAATCCGCCCCATGCCCTGTTCCATGGCCACCAAAAAAAGATGCGAACCGAAACTGATGTACAGTCCCGCGAGAAAGCCGAGTGTCAGCAATTGCCAGACCTGGGTGTTGGCCTTTTTTATTCCCAGATGGGAAATCGCGGCGCCAACTTCCTGTGACGTCAGTTGAGGGTTGTAGGTTTTTTGCGGTTCAGACATGATTCATCATGGATGGATGTTGAGATTTGGCAAACTCGTTTTTTCCTATCAGACGGTTTCCGTGTTTTCCTGGATGATGGCGGCTCACAATTTCCCGAGGCGGGCGGCGCAGCACTTGTATTCAGCGGTGGCGGTGATGGGGTCGAAGACGTCGTTGGTGACGTTGTTAGTCGGCTCCTCGGCGAAATGGAATGGCATCCAGATGATATCGGGCCGGACGCGGTTGCCGATGACGGCCCGTCCGGTGACTTGTCCCCGCCGTGTGGTCACCACCACTTTGTCATCGGCCTGGATACCGTGATGGGCGGCGGTTGCGGGATGGATTTCCACAAAATTCCCCGGATCTCTCTGGTGGATGACGGCGGATTTGCGGGTCATGCTGCCGTTGTTGTAATTGTAGAGCGTGCGACCGGTGGAGAGAATCAGGGGATAATCCTCACAGGGTTCTTCTTTCTGCGGCTGGAACGTGATCGCGTGAAACCGGCCCTTGCCGCGCGTGAATTTGCCCACATGTAAAAACGGCGTACCCGGATGATCCGGCGTCGGGCATGGCCATTGCAGGCCGCGCTCGCCGATGCGTGCATGACTCATGCCGCCGAAGATCGGCGACAGGCTGACCATTTCATCAAATATCAGCGATGGACTATCATAATGCATGGGATAACCCATGGCGGTGGACACCAAACAGAGAATCTCCCAATCGGCCTTGGCTTCGCCCGGCGGGTCCACCGCTTTGCGGATCAATTGCATCCGCCGCTCCGAGGCACTGAAAGTGCCATCCTTCTCCGCCCAACACGCACCCGGCAATACGACGTGTGCCAACTTGGCGGTTTCGGTTAGAAAGATTTCCTGGCAGACCAGCAACTCGAGTTGGCCGAGTTCCTTGATGACCTTGGATTGGTTAGGTTCGGTGGCGACCACATCCTCGCCGACGATATACAGCGCCTTGAGATCACCACGCCCCGCCGCCGCGATGAAGATCGGCACCTTGCCGCCCTGGTTTTGCGGCAGCGCTACGCCCCATGCCTGTTCGAATTTCGCCCGCACTGCCGGCTCGGTCCAATCCTGATAGCCGGGCAGCTTGTGCGCCATCGCGCCCATGTCGCAGGCACCTTGGACGTTGTTCTGGCCGCGCAGCGGGTTGACGCCACTGGCCCATTTGCCGATCTGGCCGCACAGCATGGCGAGATTGGCGATGTTCTTCACGTTGTCCGTACCACACGAATGCTCGGTAATCCCGAGGGTATAAAAGATCGCGCTGGGCTTGCCGGTGGCATACATGCGGGCGGCGGCGCGGATCAGTTCAGCCTCGACGCCGCAATAGGTGGCTGCGGCTTCGATGTTGATAGATTCCAGGTTCTGTTGGAATCCGGCGAAGTCCTCGCAGCGGTTGGCGACAAACTCCAGGTCGGCCAGGCCCTCGTCGAGGATGCAGCGCAAGATCGCGTTGATGAGCATGTTGTCGCTGCCGGGGCGGTGCTGGATGTGAATGTGCGCCCGCTTCGCAAGCCAGGTTTTGCGCGGATCGCAGACGATGAGTTTGGCGCCGCGGCGCAACGCACGTTTCATTTCCAGGCCGATGATCGGGTGCGCGGCGGTGGGGTTGGCGCCGATGAGGAACATCACGTCGCAATCCTTGATCTCGCTCACGCTGTTAGTCATCGCGCCGCTGCCAAAAGCCGCCGCCAGACCTGCCACCGTCGGGGCATGGCAACTCGTCGCGCAGTTGTCCACGTTGTTGGTGGCACCCGCCGTGCGCGCGAGTTTTTGCACCAGATAATTCTCCTCGTTGGGACAACGGGCGGAGGAAATGAAGGCCAGGGAATCGGGCCCGTGTTGGTCGCGGATCTCGCGCAGCCGGCGGCCCACAAATTCAATCGCCTCGTCCCACGTCGCCTGCCGGAAGCCGTTAGATGTGCGGATCAGCGGATGCATCAGCCGTTCGGGGGAGCTGACATAATCCAAGCCAAAGTGGCCCTTGACGCACAGGTTGCCGCCATTGATAGGCGCATCCGGCGTGGAGGTGACCCGCACAATCCGGTTGCGTCGCTTATCTACCAGAAGATCCATCTGGCACCCCACACCGCAGTATGGGCAGATGGTTTTGACGCGGCTCAGGTCGCTGTCGCGGCCGCGGCCCACGGCGTTTTTGTCGAGCATCGCGCCTACCGGGCACACGCGGATGCACCCGCCGCACGCCTCGCATGAGGTCTTGTGCAAATCCTCGTCGAAGGGCGTTGTGACCTCCGTGCGGTTGGCGCGCCAGGCGAACGTCAGGGCCTCCGCCATCTGCACGGTTTCGCAATACTTCACGCACAGGCCGCACTTGATGCACTTGTCGGCGGCGAACAGGATGCCTTGGTTGAGGGTGGTGAAATTCCGGCCGGTGGCCTTGGGCACAACCACCCCGAAGCGGTTCTGATCCGCGCCGTATTGATAGGCATAATCCTGTAGCCGGCACGCGCCGGATTTATCACAACCCATGCAGGTGGAACAATGGTCGGATAGAATCAACTCGAGCACGTGTTTGCGCCGCAGCGCGATCTCGTCGTCCTCGGTGACCACCTTCATGCCCTCGGCAACGGTTGCCGTGCAGGACGTGACAAGGCCGCGCGCGCCCTCGACCCTGACCACGCACATGCGACAACTGCCGATCGCCTCGACGCGCGGGTCGAAGCACAGGTGGGGGATATCAATGCCAAATGTTCGCGCGGCATTGAGCACGGACGTGCCTGCGGGAACAGTGACTGTACGGCCGTCAATAGTAAGTGAAACCGTCTTCATGTTAGGTCCTCATTTCATTCTTTCATCACCGCCTCAAACCTGCACACATCGAAACATGAGCCGCAGCGAATACAGACCTCCGGATCGATCACATGCGGCTGCTTCTTATCGCCGCTGATACCATCCACGGGACAACTGCGGACGCACACACTGCAGCCTTTGCACAGATCCGCGACGATTGAATAGGACACCAACTCACGGCAGGCGCGCGCCGTGCATTTCTTCTCGCGGACGTGCGCCTCGTATTCGTGGCGGAAGTATTTCAGGGTGGTGAGCACCGGATTCGGCGCGGTCTGGCCGAGGCCGCAGAGCGACGTGGCCTTCACGCTCAGGGCGAATTCCTCGAGCGTCTGCAGGTCCGCTTCGGTACCTTTGCCGGTGGTGATGTGCGTCAGGATTTCCAGCATCCGCCGCGTGCCGAGCCGGCAGGGAACACACTTGCCGCACGATTCAATCTGGGTGAACGCGAGGAAGTAACGGGCCACGTCCACCATGCAGGTGTCCTCGTCCATCACCACCATGCCACCCGAGCCCATCATCGATCCGATATTGCCAAGTGACTCGTAATCCACCAGCGTGTCTAACAATTCTGCCGGAATGCAGCCACCGCTCGGGCCGCCGGTCTGCACGGCCTTGAGTTTCTTGCCGTTGAGGACGCCGCCGCCGATGACGTTGACGAGGTGACTCAGCGGGGTGCCCATCGGCACTTCGATCAGGCCGGTGTTGTTGACCTTGCCGACCAGCGAAAACACCGCCGTACCAGGACTGTTAGGCGTGCCGATGCTGCGGAACCACTCGTACCCCTTGAGCAGGATCAGCGGAATATAAGTCCATGTCTTCACATTGTTGATGATGGTCGGCTTGCCCCACAGGCCGGCTTGCGCGGGATACGGCGGCCGCGGACGCGGCATGCCACGCTCGCCTTCGATCGAGGCGATGAGTGCGGTCTCCTCGCCGCACACGAACGCGCCGCAACCGCGTGCGATCATCACGTGGAAATCAAAGCCACTGCCGAGGATGTCATGTCCTAGCAGGCCATACGCGGTTGCCTGTTCGATGGCGCGCGTCATGTGTTCGATGGCGAGCGGATATTCGTCGCGGATATAGAAGTAGCCGACGTTGGCGCCAATAGTATAGCTGCCCAGGATCAAGCCCTCGAGCACGCCGTGCGGGTTGCCTTCGAGGATGCTGCGATCCATGAACGCGCCGGGATCGCCCTCGTCGCCGTTGCATATAACATAGCCATAGGTATCGGGTGCGCCGTGGCCGTTCGCGCCCGCGGCCTGGCGCAGTGCGGTAATGTTATTTGCGGCCATCTCCCATTTGGTTGCGGTCGGGAACCCGGCACCGCCGCGCCCACGCAAACCCGCTTGTTTGATCGTCTCTATCACCTGCGCGGGTGTCTGCGTCGCCAGCGTTTCCGCCAGTGCGGCATAGCCGTCGTGCGCAATGTAATCGTCGATCTCACAGGGGTCCACCAAACCGTTTTTGCCGAGGGCCATGCGTTGTTGGTGGCGGTAGAATGGCACATCGTGTTCCTTGACCAC
>JAPLUJ010000434.1:6235-10066 GCA_026397695.1 Verrucomicrobiota bacterium
CACCAACGGTCCCTGCTCGCAACAACCGTGGCATCCGGTGGCCTTGACCGTGACCATCTGCTCACGGCCATCAGCGGCCAGTGCTTCGCGCAGGCAGTGGACAACCTTGTTAGAACCGGACGAGGCGCAGCCGGTACCGGTGCACACGCTGATCTGCGTCTGTTCGGGGTCAATGCGCCTGCGGACCTGCTCCCGCCACGCCGTTAGTTCGTTGGCATTGTGGAGCGTGGGCATGGCTGATCCGTTGCGTGTGCGGTCTTTGCCTGGCTGGCGATCTTCTTGAGCAGTTTGCGCATCTTGTCGGCGGTCATCGCGCCCCGGGTCTGGCCGTCGGTTACGGTGACGGGCGCGAGCGCGCAGGCCCCGAAGCAGGCGATCTTCTCAAACGTGAACTCGCCATCTTCGGTGGTGTCCTCCACGCCGTGGAGATGCAATTCCTCCGCGACCGCGTCGATAATCATGGGTGCGCCGCGCACGTGGCATGCGGTGCCGCGGCAGACCTGTACGTGATGTCTGCCGAGCGGCTTGAAGCGGAAGCGCTCGTAAAACGTCGCCACACCGTAAATCTGGCGCTTGGTGATCTGGCTGTGGTCGGTGACATACTGCAACGCCGCAGCGGGCAGATAGCCGAAAATCCCCTGAATTTCCTGCAGCACCTTGACGCAGGCATCACGACCCGTCCCTTGGTTCTTCAATATCGCGGCGATCTCATTCATGTTCTGATGTGGGCACTTGTCAACGACCGGCATGGCATGCCGCCGCAGACGAATGGCTGGAATCGACGGCAGCGTAAACCCCGAATTTCCCGCCGTCAATCCGACAATCGCGAGATCCGGAGCTTTCTTTCCCGAAGTTGGGGCAAAGACCACCCGCTGGGGACGTCCCGCGAGTGCCGGGATGCGTGGAATGAAAAGGAGCGGCAATTGACCGGTCAGGCATGTTAGACCGATCCCTGATGCCGGGATGCGGAAGAGATTGAGGATTGATGATTGATGATTTTTGATTGAAGAGAAAGAGAAAGAGGATTTGAACGCGGTGTGAGCATTAGCGAACTTGGAAGAGCAGATTTTCTAACCGCGAAGGACGCCAAGGGACGCGAAGGGAAGAGAAGATTTTTGATTTTGGATTGAAGAAGAAAAATTGGGTCTTGTCATGTTCATAAGAACATGCTAAATACATCCATGCCCAACTCATGCCCCCCATCCAATCCATCGGCCACCCCGCCCCCGGCCCAGGCCCGCCAGCGTTTCCTCCAGCGCCTCGCCGCACTGTCCATCAAGCCCACCACCCATGAGTATTACGTCCGCTGGGCCGAGGCCTGGAACAAAGCTCTTGGCCACCGTTCCGCCGAACGCACCCAAGCCTTCTTCGATGCCCTTGGCCGCTCCACCCATCTTGCCGACTGGCAATTCCGGCAGACCGTGGACGCCGTTTACATCCTCGCCCATGATATTCTCGCCCTGCCGTGGGCCGCTGCCTACGATTGGCAGGGCCTTGCCGACCAGGCCTGGGCACTGGAACCCGACCACCGCACGCTCGGCCGTGAGAACATCCAAGTCCGCGCCGTGCTCCCAAGTGGCTGCGGCGTCCCGCCGCAGACCGTGCCAGGCGCGTCTCGCGCCGGTCTTTCCTCACAACTTTCGCAAGACTCTTCCGACCCCCCGCCCGAGACCGACGCTGAAATCGCCCGCATCACCGATGCCCTGCGCCGTGCCATCCGCCTGGGTGGCCTCGCCTACGCCACCGGGAAAATATCCGCCTACGGCGGAGATCGTGGATTGCTGATAGTGGATTGTGGATAAAGAGTGAGATTCTTCCATCTACGATCCTCAATCTTCGATCTGCGATCTTCTTGCCTTTACGCTTCACCCGCTTCTGCCTGGAATGTCTAAAACAGACTCCGCAGGACGCGGTACCCGCCGCCCTCACCGCCTACCTCTATTACCTGGCTTTGGAACGCAACGTTTCCGACGCCACCCAGAACCAGGCCCTCAATGCCATGGTGTTTCTCACCAAGAAGGTTTTCGGGCTAACTGATTTCACGATTGAAAAACCGTCCCACGGCCATACTTACCGCCGACCGCCTGTCGTGCTCTCGCGCCGGGAAATCACCGCCATCCTCGCCCATTTGGATGACCCGTGGAACCGAGCCGACCGGGGGAGGCGAGATAGACTGCCGACGAAGGAGGCAGCCCGCAGGGTGAGGGAGCCGTGGGGCGGCGACCGAATCAAACTCGCCGCCCAATTGATGTATGGCTCCGGTCTGCGGTTGATGGAAACCCTCCGCCTTCGAGCCAAGGATTTCGACTTTGACCACGGCACCATCGCCATCCACGACGGTAAAGGGGAACAAACATCGCGTCGTTCCGCTTCCCCAAGCCCTGGAGGAACGGCTCAAAGATCACCTTGCCAAAGCTCGTGACAAACACCTCCATGATCTCGCCGTGGGTGCTGGAGAAATCCACATGCCGGAATCCCTGTTGCGCAAATGGCCGAACGCATCCCGGGAATGGCCTTGGCAATACCTCTTTGCCTCCGCAACCCTCTGCCCGCATCCCCACACCGGACGGGTCGCCCGCCATCATCTGCATGAAGCCTCCATGCAGCGCCAGTTCAAGGACGCCGTCCGCAAGACCGATATCGCCAAACGCGCCACCTGCCACTCGCTCCGTCATTCGTTTGCATCCTGCTTACTCCAAAACGGCACCGACATCCGCACCGTCCAGGATCTCCTCGGCCATGCCGACGTCTCCACCACCATGATCTACCTCCACGTCATCAAACGCCCGGGCGCAGTCGGTCCGAGCCCGCTCGATCTCCCCTGATTTCCCCGAATTCCTTCCAAAGACGCCTTTCTCCTCACTTTTGTCTTGGCACGCTCTCAGTTGGCGGTTAAATGGCCGCGTTGAACGGGCGGTGGGGAGTTCGACCCTTCCGGGCGGCATTTGTCCTTTCTTATACCGCACGCTGTATAATAAGGACAATTGCCGCGCGCGGTATAATAAAACTGTTCTGCAAAAACAATGAAGACCATACTATTACTGATGCTAGCTGGCGTTTCCCTCGTGCAGGCAGAGCGCCCAAAGGAATCCACCGAGGACTACATACTACCGAAGTCGAATTTTCGGGAAGTTCTTGAGATCACTGCAAAGATCGCAGGTAAGCCTGTGGTAGTGTCGAGCGAGGACGAACTCAACATCCAGACATCGCTCGTGCTCCCTGCTCCCATTGCGTTTGAAGATGTCCGCAAGGTCATCGACACGCTGCTGATGCTCGAAGGCTATGAGCTAGTCGACGGCGAGAAGGAACTTCAATTGAAGAGGATTCTGACAGAGAAGCAATGTGAAGCCTTCAACAAGGCGCTGGGGCGGGTTCGCAGTGAGAAACCCGAGAGATTGCCGTTACGGCGCGTCATGGGACGAACCGGGGCAGCCCCGAAGCAATGGGTGATTGTCCGTCCACCTGCCAAAAAAGAGGCAGAACAAGCCGCGGATGGCAAGACGCCAGACGCCCTTCAACCTCCCCACTGAACCAAACCAATCACGCGTCTGCCATCGCAGAAACGTTCGACATATAGATGAAGAGACCCCGAAAGATCCTGATCTTGGCAATCATCATCGCAGGTTGTGCGGGGTATCTTGCGAGAGTCTCTGACCATTGCGTCGAGGTGAACAGAATGACCGGAGCAACTCGCTCAAGGATGCGACACGCGTTTGTTTTCAATTCCCCCTGGAAGGTCAAGCCGACATGGGTGTCAGAATCTGCACTTCACCAAGGAATCTCAACCGAGAATGGTTGGCAATTTTTGGCATGTTGTTCAGTCAGGCTTCT
>JAPLUJ010000203.1 GCA_026397695.1 Verrucomicrobiota bacterium
CCGCGCCTGCGGAAGGCCAAGCCGCACCGGCGATGGTCAGCGCGGCTCCCGCCGCCGCCTCGGCACAACCGCAGGTGACCGCTGCGCGAGGCAATGATTCCGAACTCTATTGACACCCTAACCGTTAAATCCGATGAACCTCAAACGCATTGTCGCCGGGCTATTGGCCTTTATCTGCATGTCCGTATCGGCGTTGGCACAGATCCAAGCCGGGCGGGCTATCATCGTCACCATTTCCGGGGTGCCAACCGAAGAGAAGGCCCGCTTTGATGTCAACTATCCGGTTTCCGAATCGGGAATGATCAACATGCCCTTCATCGGCCAGGTGAAAGCCGCCGGCCTGCGGGCGGAACAACTGCAGGCGGTGTTGGAGGCGCGCTACAAGTCGGCCGGCATCTACACCCACCCGACGTTTCAAGTGATTGATTCGACTGCGGGAAAAATCGTCGAACAATTGGTGGTGGTTGGTGGCCAGGTCCGCAGGCCCGGCCCGGTACCATATAACAGGAATTTGACGCTCTATCAGGCGATCCAGAACGCCGGCGGTGCCACCGAGTTCGGCAGCATGAAACGGGTGAAGTTGATCCGCAATGGACAACAAAAGCAGTATGATCTGACGATATTGCAGTTCATGCAGATTCCGTTGGAACCGGACGACACGATCGAAGTTCCCCAGAAAAACATCATGAACGGTTGATGGGATATCGCATCAGGAGTGGCTTGGATGTTAGAAATACCCGATGTGATTGGTGTGAAGCCGGGTGTGATTTTCCGAACTGCCATGTATGAGAGAATCCAACGCGCCTTGATCGGACTGGCCAGTGTCATGGCGTGGTTGCTGGCATCCCCGGCCGTGGCATGGGCCATCGAATTACCCGCCGGGCCGCTGGCGAACCTGAAGGCCGAAGAATTTCTCAAACGGGAGAGCGCCCAGGCGGAGTTGTTAGCGTGGGCACGCGGGCATCTGGAGCCGGCGATGGACGAATTGTTCCGGTATTCGAAGGTGGCCGATGATCCGGAGGTGCGGGAACGCTGCCTTGCCGTATTGCACGAGTTGGTCAACGACGAATATCAGAAGGAGGGCGAGGGATTTATCGGCATCCGGATGCTGGAGGAAATCGCGAACGTGCCCGGAGATCCCAATCCCCGCAGCGTGATCCGGGTACTTCAGGTCATGCCCGACACTGCCGCGCAACAAGCGGGACTCCAGCCCAATGACCTGATCGCCGGGTTGGGGGATATGGTTTGGCGTGAGGGCACCGTCACACTGTTGTTCGGTGAGAAAATCCGTCAATTCAAGCCGCATACCAAGGTCACGCTCAAGGTGTTGCGCAACGGCAATTTGATGGATCTCGAAGTCACCTTGGGCAAGCGCCCGATCTCTGCGGACAATCCGTTCCTCGATCCGCGGCAAGTGGATCTCGCAGCCGCGGAAAAGGCCGCCAAGGACGCCTATTTCCGCCGCTGGCTGGAACGCCGGAAGTCGCCGAAATAACCCCTGCCGCATTTTGGAAATCGACATTCGTAAAAACTGTGGCATTTTTTTGAAACATTCCCAACCCCGCTCCGTTTGACATTCATGACTCGCTTCTGGTTAAGAAAAGCCACCTCCTCGGTCGCGGTGGTCGCGCTCTCCTGTTCCGCATGGGCGCAGCAGGCGGATTTCAACGAAGTGGGCCGGCAAATGGCGATCATGCTGCAAAACAGCCATTTCGCCCGACTTCCCTTCAATGAGGAGTTGAGTCGGCGGTTTCTCGAAGATTACCTCAAGGATCTCGATTTCCAGCGGCTTTATTTCACCCAACAGGATGTGGACAAGTTCACACGCGACTATGGGGACAACCTTCACACGCTTCTGCTGCAAGGGAAATTCATGTCGGCGGCGAGCGATATCTATCGGGTTTTTGAACAGCGCGTGGAAGCACGTGTCGCCCAAACCACCAAGCTGTTGAATGCTGCCGAATTCGATTTTACGGCGAATGAGTCTGTCATGATGAGCCGGAAGAACGCCGTGTGGCCGAAAACCGAGAAGATCGCGGTCGATCTGTGGCGTCTGCAGATCAAGGAGGCGGTGCTTGCCGAGGTGCTCCGTCGTGAATTGCTCACCAAGCTCGCCAAGGAGCAGGGCAAAACGGATCCGGGCAGCGAGGACCGCAGTCCGAAAGATAAAGTCCTGCTGCGCTACAAACGGTTTCTGAGCAGTGTCAAGGATGTGGACGAGGAGGAAATCGCGAACTATTTTCTCAGCGCGGTGGCCCGTGCTTACGATCCCCACACGGATTACATGAGCTTCCGGGAGATGAACCGTTTCAAGGACGGGATGAAAAACGAACTCGTTGGCATCGGCGCGCTGCTGCAAGCCGAAGAAGATGGAGCCACCAAAATCATGGGCATCGTCATCGGCGGGCCGGCTGATCAGGAGGGGTCATTGAAACTCAACGACCGGGTGATGGCGGTGGACACCCTCAACACCCGCAAGACCGGGGACATGACGGATATCATGTTCATGAAAATCGACAAGGTGGTGGATTTGATCCGCGGCAAGGAGGGAACCTCGGTGGCGCTCAAGGTGGAACCTGCGGGCGGTGCGCCCGGCGAGACCAAGATTGTGGTGATCCAGCGGGGCAAGGTGGAATTGAAAGACGAACAGGCGAGCGCCGAGGTGATCGAAATGAAAACGAAAAAGGGTGCCGCCCGCCGCTTGGGGGTGATCACCCTGCCTTCGTTCTACGCGGATTTCGAAGAGGGTAAAGTCAGTTGCGCCAAAGATGTCGAACGTATCCTCAAACGCCTGATCGAAGAAAAAATCGACGGCTTGATTCTAGATCTGCGGAATAATGGCGGAGGATCGTTGGAGGAGGTCCGCCGCATGACGGGCTTCTTCATGGACCGCGGTCCGGTGGTGCAGGTGAAAAACACCCTCGGCCAGGTGCAGGTCAAGGATTCGGAAAACGGCAAGCCGATTTACAACGGCCCGATGGTGGTCATGACCGATAAGAGCAGCGCTTCCGCCAGTGAGATTCTGGCCGGCGCCCTGCAGGATTTCAATCGTGCGGTGATTGTGGGTGACTCGTCCACATTTGGTAAAGGCACGGTTCAGCAGCCGATGGACATCGGACGCATGCTGCCGTTGTTTTCCGTTAGAAACCGGGCGGGTTTCCTCAAGGTGACCATCCAGAAATTCTATCGTCCATCGGGTTCCTCCACCCAGATGGATGGAGTGAAGTCCGATGTGGTGGTTCCCAGTTTGATGGACGCGCTGGAGGTGGGAGAGGCGTTTCTGGATCACCCGCTGCCCCATGATCGGATCCGCCGCGCCCCCGACTTTGAACCAAGGCCGCCCGTGAAAAAGAACTTTTGGAGTCAGACGCCCAGCAAAAGGAACGCAACATCGAGCGCCGGGCGCGTTTCGAAAAAATGACCAAAGAGGACAAGGTTAATTTCAAGTTCTTCAAACTCAGGCTGGAGGATGTCGAGAAAGAGGCCCCGTTCAAGTCCTACGATCCTGCCGACGAAAGCGGCAGCTACATGCGCCGCGCCAAGGATGCCACCGCGGATTTGGATGAAACCCCGAAATGGCCCACCGGATTGCACCCCGTCAAACGCGAGGCCCTCGCCGTGCTGCGGGATCTCATCGATCTATCGGAAAACGCCAGGATGGCGGGCTTGATCAAGTGAACGCGGTCGCGGGAGTCTCATGATGTCGGATATTGCCGGGAACCTAACGGAAATCAGGCAACGGATCACGGCCGCTTGTCGGCGGGCGGATCGGGATCCGGCAGCGGTCCGCTTGGTCGCCGTTTCCAAAACGTTTCCGGCGGAGGCCGTGCGGGAAGCCAGCGAGGCGGGACAACTGCACTTCGGCGAGAGCCGGTTGCAGGAGGCGGAGCCCAAGATCGATATGTTGCCGGGTTCGCTGCACTGGCATTTCATCGGCAGGGTCCAGCGCAACAAGGTGCGCCGGATACTGCCGCGCTTCGAGATGATTCATGCCGTGGATTCCTCCGCTCTTGCGTCCTTCATGGATGCAATCGCCAAAGAACTCGGGTTGTTTCCCAAGGTTTTCCTGCAGGTCAACATTGGCGCGGAAGCGACCAAGGGCGGCTTCGATCCGGCGGTGCTGCGCACGGAATTGGCTGGTTTGTTAGCCTTGCAGCGCTTGGAGATCATGGGCTTGATGTGCATCCCTCCGGTCGGCCCGGATGCGGAGTCGGCGCGTCCGTGGTTTGTCGCACTCCGGTGTTTGCGTGACGACTTGGAGCGCGCGTCGGGCGTTGCGCTGCCCTTCCTGAGCATGGGCATGAGCGGAGATTTCGAGGTCGCCATCGAGGAAGGGGCCACCCATGTGCGCGTGGGTTCCACGATTTTCGGGAAACGCGCCTATCAGATGGACGGCGGGCCCGGGTGAGCGCAAATTCCCCCCGTGATTTCCGCGTTAACCGATTTGGCGTTGCTGCCGCTACTGCCGGCCAAGGAGGTGGCGGCGTTGGCGGCGGCGGGATACCAAACCGCGGCGCAGGTGTTAGACCACCTGCCCAAGCGCCATGAGGACCGGCGGCGCTTCGATGCCTTTCCCAATCAGCCATCCGCCGCCGCAGTCTGCCTGCGTGGCACGGTGATCGATACTGCCAAGCGCCATTTCGGGCGCGGCCACGGGTTTTTCGAGGCGCTGGTCATGGACGGTGCGGGCGGCGTTTTCGGCTGCGGGAAAATCACCTGCCGCTGGTACCATATGGCGTTCATCCATAAACTCGTCGCCGCCGGCCAGGAAGTGGTCGTTTACGGCAAGGTCAAGGATTCTAACGGACGCTTGATCATCGATCATCCGGAGTTCGAGATTCTCCGCGAGGACGACCCCGGAGCCGAGTCCATTCATCTCGAACGCATCGTCCCCATCTATCGGAATCTGCCGGGTCTCGCCCAACGGCGCTTGCGGGAAATCATCCATCTGCTGCTCGTGCAAGCCGACCCCGTGACGCTGGCGCGAGCCATCGAGGTGGACCCGGCATCGCCGCGAGCCACCGCGCTGTGGCACGCGCATTTCCCGGCTTCGATGGATCAAGCGCAGGCCGCCCGCCGCCGCTTCGCGCTCGAAGAGTTTTTCTTCATCCAGTTGAACGTCGCGTGGCGCAGATTGCGCCATCAGGAACAATCCGGGCGTGTCCTCGGCAAACGCACCACCTTGTTAGGGACGTTTTACCGCAGTCTGCCGTTTGATCTGACCGACGCGCAGAAGCGCTCGATCCGCGAGATCATCGCCGACATGAGGGTGCCGCGTCCGATGAACCGCCTGTTGCAGGGTGACGTGGGCTCAGGCAAAACCTTCGTCGCCATGGCGGCCATGTTGCTCGCGATCGATTCCGGTTGCCAGGCGGCCTTGATGGCCCCCACCCAGATTCTGGCGGAACAACATTATCTAACATTCCGCCGCTGGCTCGATCCGCTGGGCGTGCGCATCGCCTTGCGCACCGCCAACCGGGACGAAACCAACCCTGCCGCATGGCGCGGCAAGGACGCGCAGATGATCATCGGCACCCACGCCTTGCTCTATGAGAACGCGCAGTTCGCGGATCTCGGACTGGTGGTCATCGACGAACAGCACAAGTTCGGCGTCGCCCAACGCGCTTCGTTGATCCAACGCGGCGTGGTGCCCGATGTGCTGGTCATGACCGCCACGCCGATCCCCCGCACCTTGACCATGACCATCTACGGCGACCTCGATGTCTCGCTGCTCGATGAGAAACCTCCCGGCCGCAGGAATATCATCAGCCGTGTGAGAGTGGGTGCCAAGCAGGCGGATGTCACCGCGTTTGTGAAATCCCAACTCTCTAACGGACGCCAAGCCTATCTCGTCTATCCACTCGTCGAGGAAAGCGCATCCCTCAAGGTGGAATCCGCCACCGCCGCCTGCGAAAAATGGCGCAAGCGCCTGCCCGCCCACGAGGTCGGACTGATCCATGGCAAACTCCGGCCCGACGAGAAGGAAGCGGTCATGCGCCGCTTCCGCGAAGGCGCGATCCGCGCCTTGGTGGCCACCACCGTGATCGAAGTGGGCATGGACGTGGCCAATGCCACCGTCATGATCCTGCATCATGCCGAACGCTTCGGCCTGGCCCAACTCCACCAACTCCGCGGCCGCATCGGCAGGGGTGCCCATCAGGGATACTGCATCCTTCTAACGGATGGGAAAAACCCGGAAGCCCTCGAAAAACTCATGCTGCTCGAACACTGTGCCGATGGCTTCGAAATCGCCGAAGCCGACCTCCGCCTGCGCGGACCGGGCGATGTGTTAGGCACCCTGCAAAGCGGCCTGTCCGAACTGCGCTTCACCGATTTCCTCGCGGACACCCCGCTCCTGCGCCAGGCCCGCGAACTCGCCGACCATGTGCTCGCCGTGGATCCCTGGCTGAATGACTGCCACCGCGCCCTGCGCCCGGCAATTCAGCAACTGCCGGTCCTGATAGATACATAAGGTTCTTTTACGAGTCTTTATCCGCATATTTTAGCATACATTACGCCTTATATGCTGAATGCTTTACGCAAATTAATATCCGGATATCCAAGCTGCCAGTCACGCCTTTTCACGCACACGCATTCTCATCCACCGCAACACAACCGATTCCAACCACCCCAACCCCGCAACACACACATCCCCATGAAGACCTTCTGGAAACTTCCTCATGTCTCGACCCTCAGCCGATGGGTTCGTGAAAAACAAAACCCTCTCTTATGGAGCGCGGGTGCCGGTGCCTCGGTGGCTCTGGTCCTGATTTCCTGCGGCACCACGGGTCGCACGATGATGGCCCCGCCCAGCATCCCGGGCGCCACCTTTGTCGGCACCACGGAATGCGCCACTTGCCATGAAAAACTTGTCCGCGACTTCCGCACGGCTGATCATGCGAAGCTGCAAGCCAAGGGCAAGAACGCCATCGATATGGGCTGCGAATCCTGCCACGGCCCGGGCAGCAAGCACGTCGCAGCCGGCGGCGGCGCGGGCACCATTGTCAATCCCAGGAAATCCCCACAAACCTGCTTCCAGTGCCACCTCGATAAAAAGGCGCAATTCATGCTGCCCTACAGCCACCCGGTGCTGGCCGGCAAGATGACCTGCGGCGATTGCCATAACCCGCACAAGGGCTCGGCCCTCAAGGGGGGCGGAACTCTTCTGCACGGCAAGAACGAAACCTGTTACGAGTGCCACAAGGCCCAGGCCGGACCTTTCATCTTCTCTCATGACGCCGTTAAGGAAGGATGTTCGTCCTGCCACAACCCGCACGGCTCCGTGAACCAGAAAATGCTCACCGAGCGCAATGCCACGCTCTGCCTGAAGTGCCACTTCGACGGACATACCAAAACAACGTTTAACAACGCCATGGGTCCCTCCGGCGGCCACGGTCCTTCCAAAAGCTCTCCTACCGCCACCCCCCCGAATACCATCACTCCAAATGGTCGCTTCCAACAAGGCACCTGTTGGAGCGCCGGATGTCACGAAGCCGTCCACGGATCTAACACCAACGTCGAACTGCGCTTCTAATCACCACCGCAAACTTCAAATCATACACCGATATGAAACCGATTCAATTTACAAAGTTCCTTGCTCAGTGCAGTTCCCTGCATTCGTTCCGTGTCGCGCTTGCCGCTCCGGCACTGCTGCTCACCTTCGCCACCGCCCAGGCTGGCTCTCCCGCGGCTCCCACGGCTCCCGCCGAGGAGGTGCCCTTGTCCAACTGGATCGGCTTCACCATCGGCGGCGCGTTCGTCAATGGCGATGATGCCGCCATGAGGCAACGCACCCATACCAATGGCGACTTTTACGGGGGCATCGATTCGTTGCAATTTTCCAAGGCGGTCAATGACTCCACCACACTGACGCTTGACGGGCATGCCCTGCCGGGTCTTGAAGACTATGAATTCAACATAAATATCGAAAAGACCGATGTCGGCTACATCAAAGCCGGATACAAACAATTCCGTACTTGGTATGATGCTTCCGGGGGATATCTCGAAGGAGCCAATATGATCGGAGTCGGCAATCAATTTAACGACGAGCAGTCCATTGATCGCGGCGAGATTTACTTCGAGGCGGGCCTGCGCATGGAAAAACTCCCGGAGATAACGTTCTCATACAGGCATTTGTGGCGGAATGGTCAAAAGGATTCCACCTGCTGGGGCGATACGCAAAGCAACGCGGGTTGGGGTGGTGCTCCGGGCACTCAGAATTTTGCCTTCAAGCTTATGCCTGCGCTATGGGATATTGACGAGTCAACCGATATTTTCGAACTCGATGTTGAGCACACCTTGGGTAACACCGATATTGGCATGGGCTTGGTGTTTGAAAGCTATAACCTTGACAATTCCCGCTACACTCCGCGCTGGGGCAATCAACCGAAAGTCAATGGCGGCTCCACTACCAAAGCCGATACCATGATAGGCGTCAACGAAATCAATCTTACAGAGAAGACCGATGCTGACATCTTTGCCAGTCATATCCACAGCGTGACCCGCTTTAATGACAAGGCATGGCTATCTTTCGCGGCCTCATACAGTAACATGGATACTGATATCGGTGGAGGGTCCCGGACGTGGGGCAAGTATTGGGCAAATCCCGTGCCTCCTGCAGTGACCGGAGACTCGAACAAACCGACGATACGCGATTACGCCTACGACCAGATGAGCGGTGGCAGTAGCGTCAACCAGTTCATCGCCAATCTCAACTTCATGTGGGTTCCGGTGCAGGATCTGACCGTCACGCCCTCGTTGCGTTATGAAAACGAGAGTATCGACACCTTCAGTAAATTCAGGGCCTTCAATACCAACCAAACGTGGCAGGGTCTTGAGTCGCTCGCTGCCTATACGGACAAGGATTCCACCACGGGTGCCCTTGATCTCCGCTACACCGGCTTCTCCGATATCGTGCTCTTCGCCAAAGGCCAGTGGGGCCGGGAGAACGAGGACGTCCTCCGCAAGGACCGCTACATGACGGATGGCACGGGCGTCCCCGATGCCGATCTAGACGGTGAATTCCTCTCCTCGGACATCCAGATTGACGAGCAGGAATATGTGCTCGGTGCCAACTGGTATGCACGTAGCAACCTGAGTTTTGCTCTACAAGGCATACACAGTGAGCGCGATCAATCGCTCGACCATTACGAGGGCAATGAGCAGTATGCGAGTGCGCAGGCCCCGCTTCCCGGAGGAGCCAACAACTTCCGCCCGATCATGACCGAGCATAATGTCGAAATTGACGATCTCAGTGTCCGCATGACCTGGCGTCCGATGAGCAATCTCTCGTTGGTGACCCGCTACGATTATCGTCACACCGAGATTGAAAACAGGGGCATCAACTGGTCCAAGAATGCCGCACCTACTACCACCAGCCCTAACATTGACCCCGCGGTTATCTATCCAACCGTCGAGAGCGGCGACATCGCCTCCCACATCGTGAGTCAGAGCGTCACTTGGAGCCCGACGGCGCGGTTCTACCTCCAGGGCAACGCGAGTTGGATCCGTTCGGAAACCAAGACGCCGGAGACTTACACCGGCAATTCGGACAGCGACTACTTTATGGGCAGCCTGACGGCGGGTTACGCGATTGATGACCGCACGGACATCACGGCAAGTTATACCTACTACGGGGCCAGCAATTATGCCAACAGCACAAATTACTATGGTGCCAACACCATGGGCTACGGTCTGAACACCGAGGAACACGCTGTCAGCCTGACCCTCACCCGGTTGCTCACCCCCAGCATGATTTGGAACCTGCGCTACGCCTACATCACCAGCAACACCGATCCGATGCCGGATCAATCCGGCGGCTACAACGACTTTGACGCCCACATGATCTCAACAGGCTTGCAAATCCGCTTCTAATCTGCCAAATTATCCCGGCAGACCCACCCGCAAATCAAAACACACAATTATCACCACCATGAAAATGAAAATGTCACTCGTTTCGATCGCCTGTTTGCTGGCCGCTCCGCTGGCCTTCGGCGATGCTGCTGAAGTTTATGCCAAGAACTGTGCCTCGTGCCACGCCAAGGATGGCACCGGCAACACAGTCATGGGCAAGAAAAGCAAGGTGAAAGACTACACCGATGCCAAAGTCCAAGCGTCGTTCACCGATGCCGAAGCCCTCAAGGCCATCCTCGAAGGCAAGGACAAGATGAAAGGCTACAAGGACAAAATCACCGCTGAAGAAGCCGCCGCCCAAGTCAAATTCATCCGCGCCTTCAAGAAATAATCCTGCACAATGCGAGTGGTTGTGGTTGCCAGCCAGCCGCTGCTTCCTGAGAGGGCTCGTATCGAGGAATCATAACACGGCGGGGCTTCGGTGACGAGGCCCCGCTTTCTTACTCCCAAGACCCGGCACACACCTAAATCATGAGCGAAGAAATTTCTCCCGGCACCACTTCCACCGCGCTGCCCACCCGCCTCAGCCACCTGCACAACTGGCTCAGCCTGGCTGGCCTGGTGCTTGCGGTATCCGCTTTTTTTGCCTTTGTCCTGTTGTTTTCGGTGGACATTTTCGCCGCGCACGCGAACCCCTACATGGGTATTCTCGCCTACGTCGTGGCACCCATGTTCCTGCTCACAGGCTTGGCCATGACCTTGCTGGGCTATATTCTGGAATCCCGCAGAATCCCCAAAGGCCAGCCCGAACTCGCTTCCAGCTTCGTCCTGCACGTCAATCTGTCACGCAAACGTGACCGCCGCCTGTTGGTCGGCTTCGTCGGTGGCAGCTTGGGATTCTTCTTCCTAACAGCCCTTGGCAGCTATCAAACATATCACATGACCGAAACCAATTCCTTCTGCGGCGAGGTCTGTCATACTCCGATGGAGCCGCAGTTCAAGGCTTACCAGCACTCGGCCCATGCCAGGGTGGCTTGCGTCGCCTGCCATGTGGGACCGGGAGCAGGTGCCTATATCCGCACCAAGGTCAGCGGCATGCGCCAACTCTATCATACAATCCTCGGCGATTTCAAGCGCCCGATCCAACTTCACAACGTGAACCAGCGACCGGCGCAGGAAACCTGCCAATCCTGCCACTGGTCGCAAAAACACACCGGCGACCTGCAGAAAACCTACAAGCACTTCCTATCCGACGAGACCAACACGCCCTTCACCGTGCAAATGGTGCTCAAAGTGGGTGGCAGCGACCCGGTGCTGGGCCCGGTGGAAGGCATCCACTCGCACATGAATGTTTCTAACAAAATAGAGTTCATCACCACCGATGAAGCACGGCTCAACATCCCCTGGGTGCGCGTCACCGACCCCAATGGCAAGGTGACGGAATACCGCACCGAGGATTTCAAGGATGATATTTCCCAGCATGCGATCCGTACCATGGATTGCATGGATTGCCACAACCGCCCGTCCCACAAATACCTCACCCCCAACGCCGCCGTGGATCGATCCATGGCCTTCGGCCGCATCGATCCAGCTATCCCCTGGGCCAAAGCCAAAGTGGTCAAGGCACTGGTCCAACCGTATGCCACCCGCGAAGAAGCCAACCAAAAAATCGCCAGCCTGCTGCGCGCGGATTTCCCGGATGACAAACGCGTGGACGCCTTGATCGCCGAAACCCAGGCAATCTATAACATCAATTTTTTCCCCGAGATGAAAGCGGACTGGCGCATTCACCCGGACCACATCGGCCACAAGGACACCAACGGTTGCTTCCGCTGCCACGATGGCAAACACCTGGCCAGCGACGGCAAGAGTTCCATCAAGGGCAGCGATTGCAATGCCTGCCATATCATTGTGGCCCAGGGAGCCGGCAAGGAACTCGAAAAAGTCATTCCGCAAGGCATGAACTTTTTCCACATCGATGCGGAAAACTCCGATCCCACATGCGCCGAGTGCCACACCGGCCAGACGCAGGAGTAAGTCGATCTTGATGAACAAAAGTGACGCTTCAGGTCGTATCGTAGTTGGAGTCGCCGACTCCAGACCGTGGGCGGAACGTCCCGCTCCGTGCCGCAGTCACATTATTGCGTAAATCTGGCA
>JAPLUJ010000730.1 GCA_026397695.1 Verrucomicrobiota bacterium
CAAGGAGGCGTTCCAGAAAGCCATCCGTTCGTTAGAGAATGGCCGCCACGGCCTCGGCTGCGCCAAGGATTTCAACCAGCGCCCGCTGGCCGAGTTGATGACGCTGCTCAACGCTCCGTCCAGCGAGCGGCAATGGATCATGTATGAAGCGCTGCGCAAAGGCGCGACGGTGGAGGAGCTTTATGCCAAAACTTATATCAAGCCGTGGTTCATCCAACAAATGAAGGAACTCGTGGAACTGGAGGAACAACTCCTCAAGTTCAAAGGTCAGGCGCTGCCCGACGCGCTGCTCATCCAGGCCAAGAAGGACGGTTTCGCCGACAAGTATCTCAGCAAGATCCTCGGCGTCGCCGAAGCGGAAATCCGCGAGGCACGCAAGAAACTCGGCATCGTCGGGGCCTGGGACGCGCTGCCGGTAAGCGGCGTCGAGAATGCGGCCTATTACTACTCGACTTACAACCGGCCCGACAACGTGCCCGCGAGTTCCCGCAAGAAGATCATGGTGCTGGGCGGCGGTCCTAACCGAATCGGCCAGGGCATCGAGTTTGACTATTGCTGCGTGCATGCCGCCTTTGCCCTGCGCGAGGCCGGTTACGAGACCATCATGGTCAACTGCAATCCGGAAACGGTTTCCACCGATTACGACACGTCGGATAAACTCTACTTCGAGCCGCTAACCGTCGAGGACGTGCTGGCGATTTACGAAAAGGAAAAACCGGAGGGTGTCGTCGTGCAATTCGGTGGCCAGACACCACTCAATCTCGCCAACGAACTTGCCGCCGCCGGCGTGAAAATCCTTGGCACCTCGCCCGATGTGATTGATTTGGCAGAGGACCGCGACCGGTTCCGCAAGATGATGGCAAAGATGGGCATCCCCATGCCCGAGTCCGGCATGGCCAGCAGCTTCGAGGAAGCCAGGGAGATCGCCGCACGCATCGGCTATCCGGTGATGGTCCGGCCGTCATTCGTGCTCGGCGGACGCGGCATGGAAGTCGTCCACGATGACGAAATGCTCAAGGAATACGTCAACAAGGCGGTCGATCTAACACCGGAACGGCCGATTCTCGTCGATCGCTTCCTCAACAACGCCATCGAAGCCGAAGCCGACGCGCTGGCCGATGGCACCGACGCTTTTGTCCCGGCCGTCATGGAACACATCGAACTGGCGGGCGTCCATTCGGGCGATTCCGCGTGTGCCATTCCGCCGGTGACGCTGCCGGAAAAACACATCAAAACGATCGAGGAATATACTTTGCGGATCAGTCGCGAGTTGCAGGTCTGCGGCGTGATGAACATCCAATACGCCATTTGCCAAGACAAAGTCTATGTGCTGGAGGCCAACCCGCGGGCCTCGCGCACCGTGCCGTTGGTCTCCAAAGTCTGCAACATCCCGATGGCCCGCATCGCCACGCAACTCATGCTGGGCACCAAGCTCAGTGATCTGAATCTCAAGCGCCAGACGATCCCGCATGTCGGGGTGAAGGAAGTGGTGTTGCCCTTCTCGATGTTCCCGGAAGTGGATCCGGTGCTCGGGCCGGAAATGCGCTCTACCGGAGAAGTGTTAGGCATGGCCCCCTCGTTCGGTCTGGCCTACTTCAAGGCGCAGGAGGCCGCGCTCAGTCCGCTGCCGCTTGGCGGCACCGTGTTTATTTCCGTCACCGACCGGGAGAAAGAGACGGTGCTGGAAGCGGCCCGCAATTTCCAGGATCTCGGCTTCCGCATCAAGGCCACCACCGGCACCCATCAGTTCCTCCGGGATCATGGCGTGCACGCGGATCTGAGCTACAAGATCCACGAACACCAACGCCCTAACATCGCCGATGAAATCAAGAGCAAGGAAATCCACTTGATCATCAACACGCCCAGCGGCAAAACCAGCCAGTTCGACGACGCCTACATCCGCAAGGCGGCGGTCAAATACAAGATTCCGTTTATCACCACGGCGGCGGCGGCACGCGCGGCGGCGGTGGGCATCACAGAATTCCGGGCGGGTCACGCCGAGGTAAAATCCCTGCAAAGCTATCATCAGGACATCCGCTGATGGCCGCAGACTGTTAGGGCAATCATCCCGTCAAAGCATCCGCCAACCACTCCCCACCTGCCACACCCATGGATATTATGATAGACATACTGCATGACCGATTCACCTGGGGCCTGCTCCTCGGGCTCATGGTCGCCGCATTTCTGTGGAAGTCCGGCTTCACCGCCCGCCGTCACGCCGCCGGTGAAATCAAACGCGTGACCGCGGAAATGAAGGAACTCCAAAGCCACCTCAGCACCCAGCTCACGATCCACGCCAGCGGCAACGAGGCGCTGCTAACAGAACTGAAATCCCTCCGGCAGCAGAACGAAAACCTGCGCGTCAACAACGCCGCCCTGCAACAAAAACCGGGCCGCGCCGAACAACGACTCCTCCAGATCCAGGAGATCGCCATCCGCGCGATGCGCGAACAGGCACCCGGCTTCGCGCCCGCCTGGGAAAAGGCCCTGC
>JAPLUJ010000125.1 GCA_026397695.1 Verrucomicrobiota bacterium
GACCAGCGCCCCATCCTCAAATCCCGGCGGACACTCCCGCATTGGACGCAGGATCTGGCGACCTATGCCGTCACATTCCGTCTGGTCGATTCCATTCCGCAAGTTGTGATCCACAGGTATCTTGGTGAAAAGAAACAATGGCAGGACCTGGAACAATTGGCTCTATCAAAGGGTGACGAAGCCTTGGCCGGGGATGCGCGGAAGCGTCACATGGAATGCTATCAGGAACTCATGGAACAATCCCTGGAAGAAGGACATGGCCCCGATTGGCTCGGCAATCCCGAGATTGCTGCAATGATGTCGAACGTATTGCAGCACTTTGACGGCGATCGCTACGATTTGTTGGCTTGGTGTGTGATGCCCAATCATGTGCATGCAATCGTTAGACCGTTAGGCGGGCATTCGCTCAAGGAGATTCTTCAATCCTGGAAGTCGTTCTCGGCGAAACAAGGCAATCTGATTCTCAACAGGCAAGGTGGCTTCTGGCAGCAGGAAAGCTATGATCATTTGATTCGTGGCATGGATGATTTCTGCAACCAGCGGGCGTATATCCTGAGGCACCGGACGGATTGGCGGGGTGATTTCATGGAAGGAGGCTCCGGGCAGGATGCCCGCGCCACCGGTGGCCCGGGCATCCTGCCCGGAGGCCCTTCATCCACCATGGATTTGCGCGAGCTGGTGGATTACATCGATTGGTCGCCCTTTTTCCATGCGTGGGAGCTTCGCGGCGTGTGGGACCGCGACCACCAGATCCTTAAAACAAAGACGACCGCTTCCACGCCCGCGGCATCTGCGGGTTCTTCCCCGCCAATGCGGACGGCGATGACATCATCGTCTGGACCGACGAATCCCGCGCCGCCGAACGCTGCCGCTTCCACACACTGCGCCAACAACTCAAAAAGGACTCCGGCAAACCCAACGTCGCCCTCGCCGACTGGGTGGGGCCCCGTAGCGGCGATCACCGGTCGCCGCTCTGCTCTACCCTCTCCAACCTCGCCCTCGCCGACCGGTCGCCGCTCTTCTCTCCCCTCTCCAACAGCACTCACCAATCACCACGATTGCAGCCGGAATTTCTATCAACAGAGCAAACCATCACAAAAAAGGACGCCGGCCGTCTTCCACACTGGCACCAGGATGGAGCCACCTACGCGGTCACCTTCCGACTAACGGATTCACTCCCGCAATCCGTCATCCGTGAGTATCAGCGGGACAAGGTTGATTTGCTCGCCAAAACCCAACAAGCCGAAGACTCAGGCGATTGCGCCCTTGCCGATCAACTCAAGCGTGAACTCGAAAACTCCTACCACCTTCGTATGGAAAAAGCGCTCCATGCGGGGCATGGCAAATGCTGGATGAAACGGCCTGAAATCGCCCGTGTGGTTCGTGATGCATTGCTGCATTTTGAGGGTGACCATTACCACCTCGGAGCTTGGTGCGTGATGTCAAACCATGTGCATTTGATCATCCGTCCGCAGGAAGGACATTCCCTTTCGAAGGTCATGCAGGGCATCAAATCCGCCGCCGCCAAAGCGGCGAATAGACTGTTAGGAATCAAGGACACGTTTTGGCAGAAGGAATCCTACGACCATATCATCCGGGATGCGGACGATTATTGGAACCAGCGGGCATACATTCTGCGCAATCCTCTATCCGCCGGATTGAAGGATTGGGAGTTTGTGGGAGAGGGCGGAGTGCCAGAGGAATCGCGGGAAGCAGAAGAATTGCGGCGACCGGTGGAAGAATCAGAATTGCGGCGACCGGTGATCGCCGCTACGGATTACCTCGGCGGCTTTGTCGTCGGCATCCATGGCGCGGACGCACTCGCCGCAGAACTTGATGCCGCGCACGATCCCTATGGCGCGATCATGGTCAAGGCGCTCGCCGACCGCTTCGCCGAGGCCTTCGCCGAGTGGTTGCACCACCGTGCCCGCATCGCATGGGGATATGAGACCGAGCAGGAATTCAACATGGACTCATTGATCCATGAAAACTATCGCGGCATCCGTCCCGCACCAGGCTATCCCGCCCAGCCGGACCACACCGAAAAACCCATCCTGTTCGAACTGCTCGGCGCGACGGCGCAGACCGGAGTCACGCTAACAGAAAACCACGCGATGCACCCCGGCGCGGCAGTGTGCGGGCTGTATTTCTCCCATCCTGATAGCCATTACTTCGCCATTTCAGAACTGCAAAAAGACCAAGTGGAGGACTATGCCCGCCGCAAGGGCATGCCCTGTGCCACCGTCGAAAAATGGCTCGGCCCATGGCTCGGCTACGTGCCCTGAAGATACATCTGAACCCGGGTGATCGCCGCCGGGTAGAGACGGTGTTCGGCGACTTGGATCCGGGCATGCAGGGATGCGGGGGTGTCACCTGATAAAACCGGCACCCGCTCCTGCAGGATGATCGGCCCGGTGTCCATGCCAGCATCGACGAAATGCACCGTGCAGCCGGTTTCCGCAACTCCGGCGGCGAGCGCCTGCTTCCAGGATTCCAACCCTGGAAACGCCGGCAGCAGCGCCGGGTGGATGTTGAGAATGCGGCCGGGAAACGCATCTAACAGCGGGCGCTTCACCAAGCGCATGAAACCCGCCAAACAGACCAGTTCCACCCCTGCGGCCTGCAAGCGGGCGGCGGTTTCCGCCTGCGCCTCGTCAGGGAATTTAGTGCGGAACCCGCGGCAATCGATCACGCCCGTGTCGATGCCGCGTTGCCGGGCACGCGTGAGAATGAACGCGCCCGGTTGGTCCGTGAGCACGATGCCGATCCGCGCGTCGA
>JAPLUJ010000099.1 GCA_026397695.1 Verrucomicrobiota bacterium
CTTCAGCATGATGTTGAGCGAGGATGATCACGCCTTTATCCTCAAAATCTGGGAGCAGGAATACAAGAAAATCACGGCGGCGGTGTCGCCGCTGAAGTACGACGGGCCGAATCCCTGGCATGATCCGACAATGACCGTGGAAGTCAAATCGGAGCATTTTCTCATCCGCTCGCCAAGCGAGACCAACCTTAAGAATCTCTGGTGGGTGCGACCACACGAACCGGAAAAGGAAGCCTTGTTTCGCAAGGGCTCGTTGGAATTCGCCGAGAACATGTGGGCCCACATCGAAGTCGCCGGCAGCACGATGCCGTATTGGCGATGCGGTGGTACTCCGACAAGGTATGTCATCACCGTTCAGTTGACCGACACTGGCAACACCGGCGGCGGCGGCTATGCCCATTGCGGCCTGCGCGACAACGCCGGCGGCCCTCGCAATGTCGGCTTGTCCCATGAGTTCTATCACGGACACCCGACTGGCGGCTGGGATCTGTGGACCTTCGGCGAAACATTCTGCAACCAAGGCGAGCAGTTCCACCTGCCCGGCGAAATGATCATATATAGCAGTAACTTCGCCCATCCGTGGCGCAATGTGAACTGTGCCCAGTATCAACGCGCAGAGCGTCGTGTCCAGCCTGGCATCTGTCGCGGAACAAACACCCTATCATACCATTGCCCGGCTGGGACAGGAACGCGGCCTGTGGAAGAATGGCGTCAAGGGTTTTGGCGATTTCTTTGGCGAGTACGCGGCCCGCATGGCGACCTGTGACTTTGTGCTGCAGTATCCGCTGCGCTCCAAGTATGGCATGCCAACACTCAGTAGTTTGGAACCGGTTTACGGCGTCCAAGGCCGCTACCGGGTGCCCAACGCCGATGCGCCGGCAACCTATGGATTCAATATCGTCCGCCTGGTGCCGGATGCCGGTGCCACCGAAATCACCGTCGATTTCCAGGGCCTCTATGAACCCACCCAGTATTCCGATTGGCGCGCGAGCATCGTCGCCGTCGATGCCGAGGGCCGCGCGCGTTACAGCCCGCAGTGGAACAAGGGCACGATGACCTTGCCCCTCAAACCCGGGGACAAACATCTATGGCTCACGGTCGCGGCGACGCCTTCGGCCATGCCCTTGTCGGAAACTAACTGGGCTGACGGCAAGGTCAGCCGCCCCGTCATGGAGTCCAACCTGATGGGCGTGCATACCCGTCGCTATCCGTGGGAAGTGATACTTGCCGGTTGCCGTCCCGGATCGCCGCACCGCCGCCAGGGGGATGTGGTCAATTACGATGAGATCTACTCGGTGAACAACGGTAACAGGTTCACGGACTATCCGATCCGCCATGAGGTGCCTACCCCGCTCGCGGACAAGGATGGCCCGCTGGTCCGGGACAAGCTAACAGATCTTGCGCGGCGGCTCGCGGCATCGGCTAACGCGTATCACGAAAAGCGGAAGAAAACGCCTGCGGGCAACTATGATAAAACCCTGTGGTGGGAGCACCGCAAGCTTGAGATTTTGGGTGACATGACTCGTCGCGTCGAGTTTCTGCAGCGCAACGCCAGTGGGCATCGTCATCCGAATGGCGGTGGTTTTGTCTCGGACAATGCCCGCGTGGCGGCAACCGCCTATGTTGGCCCCGACGCCATGGTGCTCGACGGCGCGCGGGTTGAGGAAAACGCCTGTATCAAAGACCATGCCGTTGTGCTGGGCGGGAAGACCCTTGTTAGAGGCCATGCGAAACTCGGCGGCAGAGCGTGGGTGTGCGGTGACCTGATCATTGAGGGCAACGCCCGCATCCTCGAATCGGCGACGGTCATCACGAGCTGGCGCGAGCGGGAGTTGCGGGCCGATGGCCGGGCGACCATTTCCGGCAATGCGGTCATCAAGGGCGAGCACGTCCTCAAGCTCTGCTACACCGATGACCAGACGATTACCGGTGGCGTCGTGATGGACTATACTCCGGGCGTTGATGGCACTATCCATTATCACATTCCGGGCTATCGCAGTCTGACGACCATGGTTCCGGGCATCGAGAACCACGACAGCGGCGTCTTTGACCGCGGCAGGATTTATGGCGATCAGAAGCTTGCCGACGGCAGGGACGACGGCGCGCTGTATGTCAACTGGCAGTTCAATCAGCCCAAAATGACGATGCTGGAGGATTCCTATGTCAACAACAATGGCGTGCTTCATGGCGGGCCGGCGTTTGCCCTGGAGGACGGCGGCGAGCGCAAGTTCATTGTCTTCAACGGCAAGGATCAGTATGCCGAAACACCGGCAGCGATTGCCGACTTCGGCGCATTGACCATTGACGTGATGCTCAGCCGGGTTGCTGGAAAAGGCGGACGCGTGTTCGATTTCGGCACCGGCGATGACGAGTGTTTTTATCTGACTCTCGACGGGACGGGTGGTCAACCGACATTGATCGCCAAACACGCTGGCAAGATATATACTCTAACAGAGCCGGCAGGGATTCCCGCCGACCGGTGGACCCGTGTGCGGGTGACGATGGACGGCACCACGGCGGTGATCCATGTCGATGGCAAGCAGGTCGCTCAATCCGCATGCGCGGTGAGTCCCCGCGCGGTCTTCACCGGAGACCAAGTGGAAGGCAACTTCCTTGCGTGCAGCCGAAACAAGGACGATTTTTTTGCCGGTCGCATGGATCATGTGCGCATCTATCGCGAGGCGCATCAGGACTTCGACGCCCTTG
>JAPLUJ010000618.1:0-455 GCA_026397695.1 Verrucomicrobiota bacterium
GCCGGTTGCGCGATGGAGTTAGCAACTGGGGCCGGCAGGGACTCCGGGACTTCCGGCAAGGGATCCCGCGCGGTGAGATCGGGAATTTCCGGCGGTGTCGGCAAGCTTTCCGTTAGCTCAGGAGTAGGGGTTGCGGGTGACGGGTCATCCATCACGGGCGAGGACTCCCCGCCGAGCGTGAAATCCTCGGAAATCCATTGGGTTTCAAGCAATGGTGCGCGGGGCACTGGCGGAATGATCCGGTTGGGCACGATGACGGCCACCGTGCCAAAACCGGCGACACTCAGCCAGGTGGCGAGTGTGCCGATATGGAGGGCATGGAGCAGGGAGGTCATCGGTGAGGGGCAAAAAACTACACAGGATCGCGGGAATGACAATAGCGCGGAGCCACCGTGGATACGATGCAATCTTCGACGCCTACGGAGTCAGAAGAGTCTGGTAAAACCTTGCCCGCC
>JAPLUJ010000618.1:559-15214 GCA_026397695.1 Verrucomicrobiota bacterium
GACGGCAGCACGACAAGCGGATTCTTGCGTTTCTCTCAAGCAGGAATCTGCCACAAGTGCCGAATCCCAACGTTACCAATTATTGGCATCGGCGATGGACGGATGGCGCTGGATCGGCAAGATGTCCCCGCCCGATGCCCGCCCTGCTTTCCGCCAACGAAATCCGCCTTGCCTATGGCTATCAGACGCTGCTTGACGGCGTGACCCTCGCGATTCGCGCCGGGGAAAAAATCGGCATGGTCGGGCGCAACGGCTGCGGGAAAACCTCGTTGCTGAGAATTCTCACCGGTCTGCAGGTGGCGGATGCCGGGGAAATCGCCGTGCGGAGGTCGCTGCGCATCGGCTATCTGCCGCAGGAATTCGAGCTCGATCCTGACACGAGTGTGCGGGAAAACATCGCCTCGGGAGCCACGGATATCGTCGACGCCGTGCGACGTTACGAAACCGGTGCCGGCAGCGAGGCGGAATTGGCGGACCTGCTGCATTTGATCGACCATGCGGATGGATGGAATCTGGACGCCCGCATCAAGGCCACCGCCACCGCGCTCGACGCACCCGCGCTGGATCTAACGGTCGGCTCTCTATCAGGCGGAGAGAAACGCCGGGTCGCCCTGTGCCGGGCGCTGGCCTGCCAACCGGATTTATTGTTACTTGACGAGCCGACGAACCATCTGGATGCCGAGTCGATTCGCTGGCTCGAGGATTACCTCAAGGGCTTTCCGGGAGCAGTTATTTTTGTGACACACGACCGGTATTTTCTTGATGTGATTGCCACGCGGATCATTGAGATCGACCAGGGCCGGGCGTTTTCCCATCCGGGAAATTACACCGCGTTTCTGGAATCCAAGGCGGTGCGCCGCCAGATCAGCGAACAAACCGAACGCCGCCGCCAACGGTTTCTGCGTGAGGAACTCGACTGGGTGCGCTCCGGCGTGAAGGCGCGCGGCACCAAATCGCGCCACCGGATGGCGCAATACTACGAGATCGAAGGCATGGAGGTGCCGCCCGAGGAACGGGAAATGGACTTGCTCATCCCGCCGCCGCCGAATCTGGGAAACATCGTCGTCGAACTCGAGAATGCCGGCGTCAACATCGGCAGCGCCGCCGCCCCCCGCTGGTTGTTCCGTCACCTCACGCTCACCCTGCGCCCGGGCCAATGCACCGGCATCGTCGGTCGGAATGGCGTGGGCAAAACCACCCTGCTCAAGTTATGCCTTGGCCAAATCCCGCCCACCCAAGGGACCGCCATCCTGGGCAAGCGCGTGAAGGTGAACTACATCGACCAAACACGCATGCAACTCGCCGGCACCGGATCTTTGTTAGATGAGGTGTCCGATGGCAATGAGAAGCTGATGTTCGGCAGTCAGCCGCTCGGCGCGCGTGCCTACCTGCGCCGGTTTCTGTTTGATGACAAGCGCATCAACGAACGGGTCGATCTTCTATCAGGAGGCGAGCGCGCGCGGCTGATGCTGGCCAAGGTGCTCAAGAACGGCGGGAACCTGATCGTGTTGGACGAGCCGACCAACGACCTCGATCTGCCCTCGCTGCGGATGTTGGAGGAGGCGCTGGCGGATTTCGATGGCGCGGTGATCTGCGTTTCCCACGACCGGTATTTTCTCGACCGGATCTGCGATCAAATCATCGCCTTCGAGGACCACGGCATCATCGTCCAGCCGGGCAACTATTCGTATTACCTCGAAAAACGCCAGGCCCGCGAAGCCGCCGCGCGCATCCAGGCGCAGGCCGTCGCGCGCACGGTCGCGGCGCACCGGAAAACCGCCACCGCCACCAAACCGCGCAAGCTCACCTTCAAGGAAAAGGCCGAGCTGGCAGGCATCGAAGGTGCGATTCTAGCAGCCGAGCAGGAAGTCGAGGCCATTGAGGCGATGCTGCACGATCCGGACTTCCAGGCTACGCGCTTCGCGGAAATCCCATCACTGATAGAAAAGCTCGATGCCGCCAAAGCCGAAGTCACCAGGATCTATCAACGGTGGGAAGATCTGGAACACCTGCAATCCCCACCGCGGCGAGATGAGTAAGTCTTCATGCGAGACCACCATGGAACATCGAACCGCGCAAGGATGAGCAACAGCAGCGGACCGCAGGGGTCATGGTTTGGAGATCCCAACCCCTCCAGCAAGATCATCGCGACAAATCCACGGACGATCGTCAGCAAATTTGTCGCATCCTCCGGTGCTGGTTTCCTGCTGTGTTGGTTGTTTGTGGTTTGGATGGGGAACCTTGGGACATCCTGAGGTCCGATCGGACACGCAGATGTCCAGGTGGATCGGAGCGTGAGTGGGAGTGTTAGTGTCGGAGTGTGAGACTGGACCGGCGCGACGAGTAACGAACGAAGGACTTCGCCGCCGTCTTTCCGAAGAGGTTAAAGCAGCGATATGCGTCCTGATGAAGAGCCTTGGGCCACGCCTGATCTTCCTGCAAGATTTGGAGTCATCGAAACGTAAGATCCACAGCCCTGAACCTCATTCCCAACACGTGTACCACTGAATCTCTAACATGAAAGTCGCATCCCGGACCCATCGCCGTCCATTTTCCGATCGTTTGATTACCGCCACATTGGCACCGCAGTTCACTCCCAGCCGCATGAACGGTGGCGGGACGGCTCTTGAGCGTTTTCTCCGGGAGCAGTGGTGCGTGCTCGCCGCTGCGTGCTTGGCCTATTGTGGTGGCATGTGGCCGGCAGCCCGGGCTGGCTCGTTGGTGATTCCCGCGTGGTCGTTCGCCAGCGGCAATGCCCGGGTGCATGTGAGTCCGGACCCCGTTGCGGATGCCGGACCGGTGATAGGCAGCGGAGCCGAGCAACCCTGGGGATGGTCGGTCGAATACGTCATCGACTTCCCGGTTACCGGCCAATACACGCTGCAGGTATGTTATGCGGCGGCCGAGGCGCGGCCCATGGAGATCTATTTCAACGGCAAGATGCTGATAGACAAGTGCTGCACCGGTGTTACCTTCGGTCCGGCGTCATCTGACAAGCCGGCCGAAGTCACATGGAACAGCAGCGGCGCAAAGTGGGAAGGATTATATAACCAGGGAAGCTTGCAGGTTCCTCACCAACTCGCGATCACCAAGGGCAAGCATACGCTGAAGTTTGCCGCCTTTCCGGCGGATTGGCAGCCGCCCCAGTATCAAGTGCGGGATCTCGAGAGCATCCCGGCTGCATCCCGTGCGGAGTTCCTGACTGCGGGCGATGCGCAAGTGGCCGCCCTGCCGCCGTGCATCAAAAAGATGACCGCAACCCCGGTCGCCGGATCATTGGTGATTCCCGCCTGGACGTTCGATCGTGGCAATGCGCGGATCTACGCCAGCCCCGAACAATTTGCCGATGACGGACCCTTGGTCGGCAGCGACCCGCTGACGCCCGGTGCGGGGGTGGTCGAATACGACATCGATTTTCCGGTGACCGCCGAATACACGCTACAGATTTCCTATGCGGCGGCCGAGGCACGGCCGGTGGACGTTTTGTTAGACGGGAATATCCTGGGCCGGAGCTGCTATGGCGTGACCTTCGGTACCGCACGCACGGAGTTGCCGGTTAGATTATCATGGAGCAGCAGAAGCGCGCAGTGGGAAGAAAGCCCCCTCAAGCTGTCGGTCACCGAGGGCAAGCACACGCTGAAGTTTGCCCGCAACGGAGCGCTGCCGCATCTGGTGGCCCTGCGGCTGGACTCGGCGGTGGAATTTCCGAAGGATTGGAAGCAGCCAAGCCGCAAGGTGCGGCACCTCGACGGTGTCACGGCCCCGCAGCACGCCGCGTTTCTGCCGCCGGGTGCCGTGAACGTGGCGGCCCTGCGGTTGGCCATCCAGGACACGATGACGGAATTCGGCCCGCAATATCCCGATGGGGAGCAGTACCTGAAGCAATTGACCGAACTGGAAGCCCGGCAGCGCGCGGCCGCGGGCGACGCGACCGAGGAAAAACAGAAGATCGAGGACGCATTGGCGGTGCTGCGCCGCCGGACCATGCTGACCCATCCGGCGTTGCAATTCGACAAACTCCTGTTTGCCAAGCGCCCGGCCGAACCCTCTCTCCACGGCCACAACTATCATGATCAGGACGCTAACACAATGGGCGGCAATCTCTGCATCCTCTCGCCGGTGACCCCGGACGGCAAGGTCACCACGCTCGTGCCGGAACTCGACGGCGGGCTGTTCGGCCAGTTAGACCTGTCGTTCGAAGATCGATCTGGATCCATCGACCGGGATGATGGTCCCGGGGAGTTTGCGCCAACTCACCTTCGGCAGCGACGAGGAGGCCAAGGCCCTCCGGTGCAACATCGTCAACGACGGGAAGACACGCGTTCACGATATCGACCCGTGTTATCTGCCTAACGGCAAGATCGTATTCGTTTCCACGCGTGCCACGCGGATCGTTTTCTGTGCTCCCGGAGCGACCGTCACCACGCTGCACATCATGGACGCCGACGGCAAGAATCTGCACCGAGTTTCGGAGAGCCCGGTCAACGAAACCGCCCCATCCGTGATGGACGACGGCCAGGTGCTCTACACGCGCTGGGAGTATGTCGACAAGGGACTGGGCAACGCGCCGAGCCTGTGGTCGGTGCGTCCCGACGGCAGCGGTTCGGACCATGTGTATAAGAACAACACGGTGTGGCCGGCCGCGATGAGCAGCGCACGCAGTATTCCGGGCAGCAAGAAAATCGTGACAATCGCGGGGGGGCACCATTTTACGGCCGTCGGCTCGGTGGTGCTGGTGGATACGACCCGCAGCCGCAGCGATATCGATGCGATGACCAGCCTCACGCCCGAGACCGGCTATCCGTCGTCCATGGGATATCCCACCACCAAGTTCGGCACGTACATGGACCCATATCCATTGTCCGAAAAGCTCTTTCTCGTCACTCACAACCCCGGTGCCAAGCACGAGAGAGAGATCGTTTACGGGATCTACGCCCTGGACGCGTGGGGTAACCGGGCGGAGCTCTGTCGTGATCCGCAATATTCCTGTTTCCAGCCGATCCCGCTGCGGCCGCGCCGCCTGCCCATGGAGATTGCCTCGGTCGCCCGGGCGGAAGATGCGAAGGACAAGGAACAGTCTTCCTCGCTGTTCATCCAGGACATCTATCAGGGAATGACGGGCATTGAGCGCGGCAGGGTCAAGTATGTGCGGGTGATGGGGGCTCTGCCGTGGCTGTGGAATGAGGAAGGCATTGCGTGGTCGCTCGGCACGGACCCGCATCGCAAGAAGATCTATGGCGTGGTGAAGGTCCATCAAGACGGATCGGCCTATTTCAACGTGCCGCCTAACGAAAACCTCTTCTTCCAGGCGCTGGATGAAAATTTCATGGCGTTGCAGCAGATGTCGACGTTCGTCAACCTGATGCCCGGCGAGCAACGGTCGTGCATCGGCTGCCACGAACCGCGCAAGAATGCGCCGGGCATGACCAGCGTCCGGTCATTGGCCTTGGACCAACCCGTCCAGACGATGACACCGCAGCCCGGCGATACCGGTCCGCGCATGGTTGACTTCGCCGCGGACGTTCAGCCGGCCTTGGACAAGCATTGCGTCGCTTGTCACGGTGGCGAGGAACCCAAGGGCCGCCTGGATCTTGCCGGCGTGCCGACCGAGAAATACAGCCGCTCCTACGATAACCTCATTGGCAAGGGCTTGATCAGTTACCGCGACTGTGCCTACGGCCAAGCCCATGTTATGGCCGTGCCGCCGCTGACCCACGGATCGCATCGGAGCAAGCTGACCGCGCAGATGCTGCAGGATCCCTGCAAGGCGGATCTCACCCGCGAGGAGTTCATCAAGATCGTCACCTGGATCGACTCCAATGTCCCGTACTTCGGCACCTACCGCGGCAAACGGTCCCTCCAGGACAAAGACCACCCGGACTTCCGCGCCCTGCCCTTGGCCGGGAAATGATCCGCCACCCAGCCGCCCACCGCAAATGAACACATGCGACAAGCATCGCACCGCACTGTCAGTGACGCGCAGGCAATTCGTGAAACGGTGCACTGCCGCGACCGCAGCCATAGGTTTTCCCATGGTCGTACCGGCGAATGTTTTTGGAGCAAATGACAAGATCCGCGTCGCCGTGATCGGCCTCGGCGGTCGTGGTGCCCAGACCCATGTTACAAGCCTGGGCAACCAGAATGGCGTCGAGGTGGTGGCGATCTGTGACCCGGACCGCGAGCGCTTGAACAGCGCCGCAGGGAACATCAAGAAATGGTATGATCGCGACGTGGACACATATATCGACATGCGCGATATCATGAAGCGTCAGGACATAGATGTGGTCTCCATCGCCAACCAGACATACTGGCACGGGCTGAGCACCATTTGGGCATGCCAGGCCGGGAAACATGTCTATGTGGAGAAACCGCTTTCCCAATATATCTGGGAAGGCCGGCAAATGGTCAACGCGGCTCACAAACACAATCGTATCGTCCAGTGTGGAACGCAACATCGCTCAAGCAGTGGTGTTAGGGAGGCCATCCAATGGACCCGCGAAGGCCATCTGGGAAAGATCAAGCAAATCACCTGTTTTGCCATCAAGGTGCGGGGGCCGATTGGCAAACGGGACACCCCGCTCCCGATTCCCGACGCGATCGACTATGACTTATGGTGCGGCCCGGCGCAAAAACTGCCCATCTATCGGAACGTGCTCCAATATGATTGCAGATACATGTGGAACACGGGAGTTGGAGAAACCGTGGATCAGGGCGTTCACGAGTTGGACGTGGCGCGCTGGTGGCTTGGCGAAAAAGCGCTGCCGCGACGTACCATGAGCATTGGCGGGCGCTTCATGTGGGACGATGTCGGCCAAGTTGCCAATGCCCATATCGTGTACTATGATTTTCCCACAGCTCCCGTCGTTCACGAAATATACAACATCAAAGCACCAGCCTTTGTCGATGGGTTGAACATCTTCAAAAACAAGGGCAGCAGAGCTGAAAAGACGCTGCGGGCCGGTCCTGTCGGTCTTCGTGTGATGTATGAGGAAGGTTGTGTCCTGGTACAGGCATACGAGTCGCATCAGACATGCGTGGCCTATGATCTCAAGGGCAAGGAAATCATGTCGTTCCACGGTCGTGGCGAGCCCCACCACTTTGACAACTTCATCGCGGCGGTGCGCAGCGGTCGGCGCGATGACCTCCACGCCGAGATTGAGCAAGGTCATCTGTCCACGGCAACTGCCCATACCGCCAATATCTCGTACCGGGTGGGCGAAGTGGCGGCGGTGAAGCAACAGCGGGCGGCGACTGCGGGTGTCCCCGATTTCAATGAATCATTGGAGCGTTTCCACTCGATATTGAAGGGCCACGGCATCAATCCCGACACGGCCACACTGGGGCCATGGCTGGAAGTGGACCAGCCAAAGGAATGTTTCAAGAATCATGACCGGGCCAATGCGCTTGTCCTCGGCAGTTATCGCGAATCGTTCAAGGTGCCCGACCTTTCGATCTGACAAATCCGGCACAGGAGAAACATGATGGTTGAGAAAGCACGCAACAATCCGGGTGAGCGACCGCAATGTGTGCGGCGGCGCACCTTTCTTGCGGGGGCCGCCGTGCTCCCGTTGACGGCACTGCTGCCGAAAATCGCACGGGCGGCGGAGGCGCCGCCGAAGAAGTATCGGGTGGGTGTGATTGGTCACACCGGTCGGGGTGACTATGGGCACGGGCTGGACGCGGTGTGGCGGGATATACCCCAGGCGGAAATTGTGGGCGTCGCGGATGCGAATCCCGCAGGACTTGCGCAGGCGGTGCGACGCTTGATGGCACCCAAAGGCTATGCGGACTATCACAAGATGCTCGACGAGTTGAAACCCGATCTTGTGTGCATTGGCGTGCAATACATCGACCAACATCGCGACATGGTGGTGGCGGCGGCGGAACGTGGCGTTCGCGGCATTTATATGGAGAAGCCGCTGTGCCGGACGCTGGCAGAAGCCGACCAGATGCTTGCCGCCTGTCGGAAACACAAGGTCAAACTGGCGATGGCACAACAGTCGCAGTATGTCCCGAAAATGAAAGTCATTCAGGACATCATCCACTCGGGCAAGCTGGGGCGGGTGTTAGAGCTGCGCGGCCGTGGCAAGGAGGACGCGCGTGGTGGGTCCTTGGACCTCTGGGTACTGGGCACCCGCGTGCTGACAGTGATGCAAGCCCTGGCGGGTAATCCGGTATCGTGCTTGGCAACGGTGCTGCAGGACAAGCGGCCGCTTACCAAGCAGGACGTGCGTGACAACGGGTCCTACGGCATCGGTCCGTTAGCCGGTGACGAGGTGCACGCCATGTATCGGTTCAGCAGCGGGCTGACCGGCTACTTTGACTCTATCCGGAACGCGGGCGCACCGAGTCCATGGCGCTACGGCCTGCAGATCCTCGGATCAGAGGGCGCCTTGCATTGGTATATGCCCGAGGTGTTCCTGTCGCCGGCACACTACCTGCCCGACCCGCTGTGGGATCCCGGTCGTAGCGGAAAGCAATGGATTCCCGTGAGTTCGGCGGGCATCGGCGTCCCGGAACCTTTGAAGGATGAGGGGAATGGGCATCACGCCGGCAACGTCCTGGCGGTCAAAGACCTGATAGCTGCGATCGAGGAAGATCGTCAGCCGCTGGCCAATTTGGAGGAAGCTCAAATCAACCTTGAAATGATTGTTGCGGTGTTCGAGTCTCAGCGCGTGGGCGGTCTGGTGCCCTTCCCGCTGAAGAACCGCGAGAACCCACTCACCATGCTCTAAGGAGGTCCGCATGATTTGCCAGAAAGATCACAACATCATCCGGGAACTCGCCACAAAATGGATGGAGTGGGCCTCCCTGCCAGTCATGAACGAGCGCAAGCGGCTCTGGAAAGCAGTCCACGACCTCAAGGCTGAGCGCCCGGTGATTCTCATTGAGACGGCTTGGATTGACGGCTACGTGCGGCCTGATGAAATCCGTTGCGAGGATCCGTTCCTGCGTAATGTCGAACAGAACATGCGCGTCACGCTCCGGCAGGCCGAGGAATTGGACGACGATCTGGTCATCGAGCCGCACTACCGTCTCGGTTGGCGGATGAGATTTTCGGATTACGGCGTGCCGGTGGAGATTCGCGCGCCGATGGGCGCGGGCCATTCCATCGCTTACAGTTTCAGTTTCCCCGTCGCCACGCCCGCCGACATTGCCCGGCTCCGTCCGCGGACCCTCGCCGTGGACCGCGTTGAGACACATCGCCGGCGCGCGGTGTTGGAGGAGATCATGGGCGACATCCTGCCCGTGCGGCTCGGCAACTTCGATCCGTTCATCTCCGAGTTTGACGTGGGCGAGTTTGGCGATCTGGGGTTCACCGGCAATTTCTTCTTCGGCCTGACGTGGCAGCTCTACCGCTTCATCGGCAACGACCGTCTGCTCTACTGGGTCTATGACGAGCCGCAGATGATCCACCAGTTGATGGACTACCTGTTAGAAGACCGTCTCGCGCTGTTCGGGTTCTTCGAGCAGGAAGGACTGCTCGATTTCAACACCGACAGCCAGATGGCCGGGCCGCGCAGCTACGGCTATGTGTCCGACCTCGCCGCGCCGGACACCGCGCGCCCGGCGCGGCTGAAGGACATGTGGGGTTGGGCCGAATCGCAGGAGTTCGAGATGATTTCGCCGGAGATGTATCAGGAGTTTGTGCTGCCCTATCTGGCGAAGTTGAGTGAGCGCTTCGGCTTGGTTTACTACGGCTGCTGCGAGCGCGTGGATGACCGTCTGCCGATGATCATCAACGCCATTCCGAATCTCCGGTCTGTTTCGGTATCCGGGTGGTCCGACCACGCCAAAACGGCCGAGATTCTGGGTAACAAGTATGTCTATTCCCGCAAACCGACCCCGGCCTACATCAGCGGTACCAACCCTGACTGGGACCGCTTGGAAGCCGACATGAAAAAGACCCGTGACGTCACCAAAAACTGTAACGTGGAGATCCTGCTCCGGGACGTTTACACCACCAACGGCGACCGCGCCCGGTTGCGGAAGTGGGTGGATATGACCAAGAAAATATTCCAGATATAACAGTCGGGCCGCGGCCGATCAGGTCCACACAAGTCTTCATCTTCTCTGCCGCGCCTTCTTGCAGGCACTCGGGTTTGCATCCGCGCTGATACCTCTGGCGGGCCGCTGCCACGGCCTCGGACGGGATCGTGCGGCGTCCTTCGATCAGGATGACCGGATCGGGCAAGCGCGAGATCAATTCGGAGAATTCATGGAAATTCATGGGACGCGGGAGAAGATACAGGCTGGATGCGAATTTGAAAAGTGCCCGTGGGGTGGATGCAGCGTGAGGAGGCAATCGGAGGCTGTTACGTTCTGCTACGCCATTTCCCATCGTTTTGGCGCATTTTCGTCCAGTCTGGCGCGGGTCACCCAAATTGTCGGAATCTCCGAAACCCTTGAAAACAAGGGGAAATCCCCATTTTTAAGGAGTGCGGGTAAGGAGAATCGAACTCCTGCCTCAAGCTTGGGAAGCTCACGTTCTACCATTGAACTACACCCGCAAATCTCCGTGCCACGGAAAATCAAGGCTACCCAGCGGAAAATCAAGGCAATTCCGAGTATGGAAATCATGCGAAAAGATTTTTTCAAAATCGAAAAAAAACCTTGCCAAGGGGCGGGTTGGGAGGTTTGCTTCTCTCTGAAAGCGCGGGCATAGCTTAATGGCAAAGCCCTAGCCTTCCAAGCTAGACACGCGGGTTCGATTCCCGCTGCCCGCTCCAGTGCCTTGTTTTTCGCATCCGCAACCCACATAAAACCATGAAACCAACCGTCATTCTGGGTGTTCTCATCACCACGCTTGCTCTCTTTCCGGCATCCGCCGAAGTGGACTGTCTGAAACTTTCCCTCACCGTGAAACACGAGGTTGCGGCCGATCCATCCAAAGTCCTGGAGATTGTTGCCACCGAAGTGGCCGCCGCGCCGGCATGCTCCTGTGAAATTGTCAAGGCGGCCATCGAAGGCTCCCGCGCCAAGCCCGAGACCGTGGCCGCGATCGTCCAGGCCGCAGTCACCGCCGCCCCCGATCAAATGCGTTTGATTTCCCAGTGCGCGGTGGCGGTTGCCCCGTCGCCAAACTCGATCCCAATGGTGGCAAAGCCGGGTCCAGCGCGAAAAGCGCGAAGGGCGCGAAAACGCCCGTCGGTGAAGTCGCCGCCATGCCCAACCCCTTGGATTTCCCGGGACAGGGACCGGTCACTCCGATTATCGGCGGCCCCGGCGGCCAGCCGCTCATTCCGATTTTCCCGCCGATCATCATCATCATCCATCCTCCCGAAGTGAGTGACCCGGATCCGGATACTGACATGGATTGATGTGTCGTCTGATTTTCTTGAACCCCGATTTTTTTACCCTCACCTGTGAAATTCATGAAACGCATCATACCCCTCGGTTTTCTCGGTCTGTTAGCTGCTGGTTCGGCTTCCGCCCAAAGTCTTTACTATCTTGGCACTGAAGCCCAAGAGTCAATCCCCCTCAAGTGGGTGGTGGGCGCGAACGTCATTTTTGACGACAACATTTCTCCCGGTTTTGGTCCGGAGGAAAGTTCCGTGGGGATCAACCCCAACGTGGCCATGTCCTTCGTGTCTATCACGCCCCAGACGACATGGGATGTCTATGTCCGCTTGGGCCTGATCTATTATTTTGATGCTCCCGATTATATGGACGACGTCAACCCTCAGACGCGTGCGGGGGTGAACTTTGTCCATCGCTTCTCCGAACGCCTCCGGTTCTCGAGCCGTAACTTCATCGCCTATGAGCTGGAACCGGACTACTCGACGGGTTATTCGTCTTCACGCCAAAACGGCGCGTATTTATTGTGGCAGACCGACAACTCGCTTGGTTTCCGCTGGACCGAACGGTTCGCCACCTACACCGGCCTGCGCCTTACCGACACCAGTTACCAGGATATCCCGAATAACGACCGGTTCACATGGGAAGTTTACAACCAGATCCGTTTCCAACTGAGTCCCCAGACGGTTCTGACGGCTGACTACCGTTATGCCCAAACCACGGGCAACGGCTATTTTACCGACACCAACGATCATTACATTCTGGTGGGGGCGGAGCACCGCTTCAGTCCGAATACCATCGGCATTGTCCGCGCCGGTGTCCAGTTGCATGAGGTGGAACATGGGGATAACACGGTTGGTCCTTACGTCGAATTCGCGCTCAACTCACAAGTCACCCAGCAATTCAGCGTGCGTTCCTACGCCCGCTACGGAATCGAAACGTATAACAACATCCAAACACTCCCGTTTCCCATTGGTGCGGTTGAATACGGCGACGTGCAGGTCCTGCGCATCGGGCTTTCCGCGGAGTACGCGATTTCGCCGCGGTTCTCGATCTTCGGCGGGGTGCGGTTTCCTACAACTACACCAACTCAAGCTCTGGTTTCCTTTACCGCGACTACGACCGCAACCGCATCAGCATCGGTCTGAGCGCGGAGTTTTGATCGGCGGGAGCCCTTGCTTAAAACCACAAGCCCCTTGTCTGCATTCGCATTGGCTTGACCATCGACTCCCGCAATGTGTTTCATTGCGGGAGTTTCCATTTTGACTGGACTTCTCTTGAACTTGTGACATACTGACTCTGATGAATCCCTCTTCTCCCCAACAAAACGAAACCGTCCTGCACGCGGTGGACTACTGGCAGGTGATCCGAAACCGCTATGGTATCATTCTCCTGACCTTGCTGTTGGTATTCATGACCGCCGCAGTCATCACCTATGTGATGCCCAAGAAATACGAGAGCGAGGCGACCATCGAGGTGAAACCGCGATGGGCCGGCGTGTCGCCGCTCGGCCCGCAGATGGGCGACACCTCGGGTGCCAGCCGGATGACGCCCCAGTTCTTCGGCACCGAATTTGAGAAGATCAAAAGCCGTAATTCGCTTGAGAAAGTGATTGAAACCCTCGAACTGGTCAACCGCTGGAACGTGGACAAGGAAACCGCCTTCCGGATGCTCAAAGGAATCGTGAACACCCAGAATATCCGCGGTACGGATTTAATCTCAATCCGCGTGCGTCACTCCAACAAAACGGATGCGAGGGACATTGCGTTAGAAGTCACCCGCGCCTACAAGACCTACCGGATGGAGATCGAGGGCCGGGATGCCGAAGTGATGCTTCACGAATTGAACCGGGCCGTCCGGGATCAGGAGGACAAGGTCGAGGAACGCCGCAAGGCTCTCTCAACAATCGTCCGCACCAAAGGTATCATTTACAAGGGGACCGACTCGTTTTACGGCCAATCCGGCGTGGATGAGGACCAGGGAGCACGGGACGCGCTGCAGACGTTTCACAAGCTGGAGCAGGATAAAATGCAATTGCAGAGCCAGATCGACAGTCTGCTCAAGTATGACAGTGACCAATTGATGGTTTACGCGTCGGGTCTGGATCTGCCGGACAACATCATCCGCAATCTCTATCCGCTCTATCTGAACGAGAAGCGTCAGTTGGAAGGGCTCAAGATCAATGGTTTGGGTGACCGCCATCCCACGGTGCTTGCGGCGGTTGAACAGATCAACAGCATGAAACGCAATCTCGATGAAGGAGTGGTCAATCTGCGGGCGACCTTGAAGGCCCAATTGGACATGGCCTCGAACCGGCTGGTTAGCGTCGAAGGGATGAAGGACTCAACGCGCGAGGATGCCATCAAGCGGGGCTTGGACGCACAGGATTATGTGGATGCGAAACGGGATTTCGAGACCGACCAGCAACTGCTCCAGACGATGAAAATCAAGCAGATGGGGGAAAGCCTCGTCGCCAAAATGCCGCCCCAGAGTGTCGAGGTGCATGATCAACCGGTGGTCGCGGATTTTCCGGCAAGCCCGAACGTGACTCTCAATCTCACGCTCGGTGCCGTGGTAGGCCTGATTTTCGGCCTCGGCATCGCGTTCTTCCTCGAATATATGGACACCTCGGTGAAGAGCATTGAGGATGTGGAGCGCTATCTGCAAGTGCCGGTGCTGGCGGTCATTCCGAAAGATATCGGCCTGCTCCACAAACAAAGCGGCAATAGTCCGGATGCCGAAGCCTATCGGATTCTCAGAACCAACATCGAATTCAACCGCAAGAATCCTGAAGACAACTCCATCACGGTGGTCTCCGGTGGTGCCGGCGAAGGGAAATCGACGACCTTGATGAATCTAGCCTATATCTGTGCCCAGGGCGGCTACACCACTCTGATGATTGACGCGGACTTGCGCCGCCCGCGGCTGCACACTTACTTCAACATCAACAACTCGGTGGGGCTCACCAATTATCTGACCGCGGAATTGATGCTGGAGGACGTGATCCTGCAGACACCCATGGACAATTTGTATTTCATGCCATCGGGGATTCTGCCAGCGGATGCGGCGGGCATTCTCAATTCGCGCCGGATGTCGGAGTTGATTCAGGATGTGAAGCAGCGTTTCGATTTGGTGCTGGTGGACAGTCCGCCGATTCTCGGGGTGAGTGACGCTTCGGTGTTGGCGAGTGAAGTGGACCTCACGATGATCGTCGTCCAGCACCGAAAACTGCCGCGCAACATGCTCCTGCGGGTGAAACATGCGGTCGAAAACGTGGGCGGCAACGTCCTCGGCGTGGTCCTCAACAACGTCGATGTCCGCAGTGACAGCCAATACCAGTACTACACCAGCTATTAC
>JAPLUJ010000696.1 GCA_026397695.1 Verrucomicrobiota bacterium
ACCCGGGCGACGATCCCTCAGCAATCACCCACGCGGCTTCAGTGTGCTTCAACATCAAATACCTGTCGGTCGCGATAATAGCCACAGGACGGGCAAGCGATGTGCGAGGGTATTTTACTGCCGCACTCAGGGCAATTCTTGAAGATCGGTGCACGCCAACGGTTCGCACCACGACGCATTTTCTGACGGCTTTTGGATTGGCGGCGCTTTGGAACGGCCATGGTCTTGTTTTGGTTTAGGTTGGATCCTTGAGGTTCTTGAGCGTGTCGAGAGTGGACCAACGGTCGTCCCTCTCGGCGCGGGGCGCACTGGGTAGCCCATCTTCTGCAGCTTTGTCCACTGCTAAATATCGGGGATCGATTTCACACTGCTGCGGAACATCCCCATCCTCGCACCGCGGGTCCACCGGAAAATTCAGCAATACCTCCTCCCGCAAGGCTTCCGTGGCGTCGATTTCCCCTGCCGCTCCGATCTCAAGCGCTATCGCCGCCGCCTCCAACCGAATCGTCTGAATGAACGGATGCAGCGTCCGCACACAAGTGAATTCAAAGGGCGCGGACAACGAACCCGTCAGCAGCAACTCGGATCCATAGCGCTGCACCCAAAGCTCGTATGCCAAGGGCCCCACCGCCTGCGCGTCCCCCTCGGGCAAATCAAAAATTTCCTGCGGCAACTCGCCAGAAACCCACGTGCCGTCCTCGGGCAGCACCGCCAAATCAATTCTCAAGTGTCCCTTCATACGCCCAATATAACCATCGATAGCCCAACGCCAAGCCCGCATTTCACCCCACATTCCACACCCCATTTCACATCATCGCCTACGATGTTCCGGGTTCCACGCCGCAGGAACGCTGCACTGCACTGGGCGAAGGAGCCGCCATTAAGCTGATGGACTCGTCGGTGATTTTTGATTCCAGGATGCTGATAAGAAACCTGGGTGGAGTCGGCATTGTAGTATTCCGATTCATGGATGGTCCCTATCAGGTGGTTTTGTGCCCGAGAATTCCAAGGGATGTCTGAGCCCACTTCATGCGGGCGCTTGGCGCTCCAGCCACCAGAGCCAGGCAAGCAGGATGTAGTAGCCGGTGAATTCGGCGACCTTGTTCCAATACCGGATGGGCGCGTCGCCGCCGTGGCAACCGCAGGAAATGTCGAGTTGTTGGATCCAAGCCCAGCCGATACAGCCGCAAAACACCAGCACCAGACCGGCAAGGGTGAGGATGGCGCCGCGGCGGTTGCGGGTTTCATCGGTGTAATTGTAGCGGCGCTCTATGCGCGTCGCTGAGGGATGGGGTGTAAGGAATGCACATGCTTATGCAAGCGAAGATGCGACGGTCATAGACCGCCGCTACAGCACGCAAGATCAAGTGCGTCGGTCATAGTCCGCCGCTACAGGTCGTTAGATAGCGGCGTTGGGCATTGGCTTCAAGGTTGTGGGGTTTGCCGTCGTTGGCCGCCTGGGTATCGGCGAGGAGTTCGTCGCGGAACTTGGCGATAATCGCCTCGACCGGCCAGCACGATGCCTCGCCGAAGGCGCAGACCGTACGCCCGTCGATCTGATAGGCGATGCTTTCGAGCGTTGCCAGATCCTGCGGGCTGGCGTCGCCGGTGACGATGCGGTCAGAGATATTTTTCATCCAGGTGGATCCTTCGCGGCACGGTGTGCACTGGCCGCAGGATTCGTGGGCGTAGAAGGCATTCAAGTTATTGAGGACCCAGGACATTTTCCGTGAATCGTCGATGACGATCACCCCGCCGGAGCCGGCCATCGAGCCGCAGGCGGCGAGCGTGTCGAAATCCAGCGGGATATCCCAGAATGCGAGTTGGCGTTCGCTGCCGTCTGGGTATTTCAAGGCGAATGATTCATCGCAGCGGAGGATTTTCGAGGAGGATCCGCCGGGGATGACGGCCTTGAATGAGCGGCCGTCTTTGGGTCCGCCGCACAGGTCGTAGAGCAATTCGCGCAGGGTGAGTTTGCCGACCTCGACTTCGAAATACCCGGGAGTCTTCACATCCCCGGAGACGCAGAGGATGCGGGTGCCGGTGTTGCGGGCCACGCCGAGGCTGGCGTAAGCGTCACCGCCCATGCGGATGATGTGTTTCACATGGCACAACGTCTCGACATTGTTGACGATGGTAGGGCACATGTAGAGGCCGAGCGCGGCCGGGAAATACGGCGGTTTGATGCGCGGATACGGGCGCTTTCCTTCCAGCGATTCGATGAGGCCGGTTTCCTCGCCGCAGATATAGGCACCGGCGCCGCGATGCACGTATATCTCCACGTCAAAGCCGGAGCCCAGCACGTTATGGCCGACGAAATTGCGGCTGCGGGCCTCCTTGATCGCCTGCTCCATGATACGGGCGGCGGCGGGAAACTCCTCGCGGAGATAGATATATGCGGTGTGCGCGCCCACCGCATAAGCGGTGATCACCATGCCCTCGATGAGCTGGTGCGGATCCTGATGGAGAATGTAGCGGTCCTTGAAGGTGCCGGGCTCGGATTCGTCGCCATTGCAAATCAGATAGACCGGCTGCGTGTTGTTAGAAGGAATGAAGGTCCACTTCATGCCGGTCGGGAAACCCGCGCCGCCGCGGCCGCGCAGGCCGGATTTCTTCACTTCTGCGGTGATGTTGCCGGGCTGCATGGCGACGGCCTTTTGCAAATCCTGGTAGCCGCCGTCGCGCAGATAGCAGTCGATGGACGGATCCCATCCGACGCGGTCCACATTTTTGAAAATGAGCCGGTATTCCCGCGGGTGAGGTGGCTTGGTGTAGGTGATCATGCGGGGGAAAACTCCGGCGCATTATGGTCAGGAAATTCGAGCGCGCAAAACCCAATTATAGTTTGTTTGACAAAGGATCATGTCGATCATTCAACTTCTTCTTGCCTTTAGCCTGGATTTTGTCCCATACCGCCAGCGGTCTCCACTCCAGCAACTCCGGAGGAAGCACGCTTTTGATGGTGCTCTTGCCAGACCCGTTCGGGCCGGCGAACATGCGCAAACGGGGCGCACTCATGGTCAAGGAATCCGCACCTTGGTTCCCACGGGTATGCTCAATGGCTTGCCAGTGGCTTTGACGAACGTCCGTGTACCATCAGGGAATGCCTCATAGAGGCCACCCTCACCGCTTACAAGCACCTTCTGACCGGCGGCAAGCGCCTGCCAGTATGCCACATCTACCGCAGCAGCGGACAGGCTGGGAATATGCTGCTCCAGATAATCGAGTGTGCTTTCAGTGTTTATCATGGCAGTGGTTGGACTGAAGTTAGCCCCGGATCGCTGTCGCGGCAAGCGCGTTCTTTGAGGTGAACAGCCCACCGCAGCACCGCTTGCGGATGCATGACAAAAAAAGTCGAATCAAACCAAGATGCAATAAAATGCACCTACCGTTTACGACGATGCTTGGGTTTTTGCGGATGTTTGCGTGCGGTTGGCGGGCCGGCTGTGGCGGCCGGTTTGGGTTTGGGTTTGCCGTGGTGTTTGTGGGTGACGGCGGGGCGGGCATTCAGCGGGCGGGTGCCTGCGGTGGTCGGTGGACCGGCGATGGAGAAATCGACAAAGCGTTTTTCGCGGTCGAGGCCGGTGACGTGGAGCGGGATGCGCATGCCGAGTTGGACGACCTTGCCATCCGAGGAAACCCAGGCCGAGCGATGGGCTTCAAGGCGCCATCGACCGGTCGGCAGGTCCTCGCGTTTGACCACGCCGCGGATGCCCATGTCGGGGATTTCCACCATCAGGCCCATCGGGCGGACGTCGGTGATCAGACCATCGAACACGTGCGGATCCTTCATCTCCGCCACGCGTTGCAGGTAATCAAAAAGTTTGATCTGCTTGGTCTCGTTTTCGGCCTCCGCCGAGGTCCGTTCGGTGTCCGAGATATGACGGGAGATTTCCCGCAAATCCGCTTGCGGCGGCGTGCGGTCGGGGCGCGGCGGCGGGTTGCCTAACAGCGGCTGGAGAGCGCGGTGGACCACCAGATCGGCGTAACGGCGGATCGGAGACGTGAAGTGGGTGTAGTCGTTTTTCGCCAGGCCGTAGTGGCCGTCGGGGGCGGCGCGATAGGAGGCTTTTTTGAGGCTGCGCAGGAGCTGCGTGCGCAAAGTGTAGCCCTGCGGGTGGGCGGCGCGCGTTGGTTAGATCGCCGGGGCGATAGCCGTGGAGTTTGGCGGTCTCTGTGTACTCCATGAGGCGCGACGGATCGGGCTGCTCGTGGATGCGATAGATGGCGGGCTTCATGCGCTCGCGCAGGATGCGGGCGACCGCTTCATTGGCGGCCAGCATGCATTCCTCGACGAGTTGGTGGCTCGCGGTGTGGATGACCGGATCGGCGGCGACCGCGCGGCCATGTTCGTCGAGGCGGATGTGGATTTCCGGCATATCGAGATCGAGCGCGCCGTTTTGGAAACGTCTGCGGCGCAGGGTCGCGGCGAGTTTCCAGCCTTCCCTGACCCTGGACACGAGTTGCGGGTGCGCGCCAACCGGGGCGGGTTTGCCGTCGAGAATGGCTTGGGCTTGTTCGTAGGAAAGCTTGGCGCGGCTGTGAATCACCGCATCGATGAATCGCGCCTTGGTGGTTTCCCCCTTGGCGGAGATCTCTAACAATGCGCATTTTGTCAGGCGGTCCACATCCGGTTTGAGCGAACAGATGCCGTTGCTGAGTTCGACGGGCAGCATCGGCAGCACGCGGTCCACAAGATAGGTGGAGTTGCCGCGTGCGATGGCTTCCCGGTCCATGGCACTGCCGGGTTTGATGTAGTGCGAGACATCGGCGATATGGACGGCGAGCGTCCATCCGTCGCGGGTTTTTTCCAGCCAGATCGCGTCGTCGTGGTCCTTCGCGTCGGCGGGGTCGATGGTGATGACGAGTTGCTCGCGCCAATCGATGCGGCGGGTGATTTCGGCTGGTTCGGGGGTTTCGGGCACGCCGCGCGCTGCGGCTAGCACGTCATCCGGGAACGAGGTGCGCAGGCCGAACCGGTGGATCACGGAAAGCATCTCCACACCGGGGTCGCCCGGCCAGCCGAGCACTTCAAGGATTTTGCCGCGTGGCGTAGTGGTGGCATCATTCCAATGTTCCAACGCGACGACGACTAACTGTCCGGGCTGCGCGGTGGTGTCGCCGACGAGGTCAATGATGCCATCGACGGCCTTGTCGTCGCACTCGATCCAGCCGAAGTTGCCCTTTTTCCTGAACACGCCGACGAGGCGGCCGGAGCGGCGGCTGAGGATTTCATCGACCTTGCCGCGAACCTCCTCCGATGCATCCGTCAGCCGTGCGGTGCGGGTGCGGACGGTGCGCCTGGGGGCGGGTCGTTGCAGGGAAACGAGCACCCGGTCACCCTCCAGAGCGGTGCCGGTGTCACGGCGCGGGATGTGAATGCGGGAATGCGCCGTGAGATCCAAGTCGGTGGCGAGATTGGTTTCATCGGTCATGTCCGGGAAGAAGAACGCATGACCCTTGGGATGGAATTTCAGGGTGCCGGTGAGAGCGTTTCCGGATTTTGAGCGGAGCATGACTGGAGCTTGCCGCCAGCCGGGGCGCATCGCAACCGCAAAGGTGAAAATAAAATAAACGGTTGCACGCCACACGATCTGGAGTTGAGTGTGTGCGGGACGGATACGAATGGCTCCGGCGTTTTTTTGAGAGGCCGTACATTTGTATTGGCTCCGCATCCAGAAAACCACATCCTGACGCCGCCATGCATACTCCATCTTTCCGCCGCAAGCGCGGCTTCACCTTGGTCGAACTCCTCGTTGTCATCGCGATCATCGCGGTGCTGGCCGCTGCGGGATTTGCCGCCGGTCAAGCCGCCATTCAACGAGCCAGAAAAGTCACTGCCCTCAACACCTGCACCGCCCTCTAAAACGCAGTCACCAATTTTTTCACCGAGTATGGCTGCATGCCCAAGGACCTGAGCGACGATCCGGCCACTCCGTTGAACACGAAAACCGACATCGAGTTCCTCAACGTGTTGCTGGGCCTGCCCGAAACCTCCAACCCTCCATTGAACACCCGGTCGATCAAATTCCTCACCGTCA
>JAPLUJ010000642.1 GCA_026397695.1 Verrucomicrobiota bacterium
ATCGGCATGAAGTTCGTGCTGGTCCCGGCGGGCTCGTTCATGATGGGCAGTCCCCCCGAGGAGGAGGGCAGATACAAGGGCGAGGAACCCTATCACAAGGTAACTTTCGCCAAGCCGTTTTACATTTCGATCTGCCAAACAACGCAAGGAAATTGGAAAACCGTGATGGGCACGATGCCATGGGATGGCAAATCCCGCGCGAAAAACGACCCCGACAACGCGGTCAATTATGTCAATTGGGATGATGCGACGAGCTTCTGCGCCAAGCTCGGAGAAACAGACGGCGGGTCGTACCGTCTGCCAACGGAAGCCGAATGGGAATATGCGTGCCGTGCGGGCACGACGACCCGTTACTGCTATGGCGACGATCCGAAGGCCGAAAAGCTGGGTGAATATGCATGGTTCCAGGGCAACTGGGGCACTGATGATAGCACCATGTTCGTACACAAGGTCGGCCAGAAGAAACCGAACTTGTGGGGCCTCCACGACATGCACGGCAATGTTTGGGAAATGACGATGGATGTGAAGCGGGACAATTACGAGGGAGCGCCTGCGGACGGCAGCTCATGGGAAGGAGACGGGACAGATACGGATGAAGCCGGTCCGCCCCATCCCTTGCGTGGCGGCGGTTCGCACAGTTCCGACAGACGTGTCCGCTCGGCCAGCCGCCACGCCTATCGCCAGAAACACCTGAGCCACTACGTCGGATTTCGCATCACATGTGTGGCCCGCCCGAACAAAGGGCAATAGCGCTAGGAGCTGATGTAGAACAATGCCATGACACCACCAACAAGCGTATTTGCTTCACTCGCCCTCTTCCTCATGATCCAGGGGAACGCGGTCGCTGCACCGCCCGACCGTTGGCGGCAGGATCCCCCGGATGTGAGCGTCGAATTCCTCGTCGCCGGACATCCGCTCCCGCAGCAGGCGACACGCGGCGGCGCGGCCTTCGTCGCCGTCCCGCGCTGGGGACTCGAATACGAGATTCGGATCACTAATCACGAGCGGCATGACCGCGTCCTGTTCGCCATCGGCGTGGATGGCCTTTCCGTCATCGACGGCAGCAGTGCCTCCGAGTACTCCGGCGGTTACGTGCTCAATCCGGGTGGCTCCACCCGCATCCGGGGATGGCGCCGAGGCCTCGACCGGGTGGCGGCATTCACGTTTACCCACAGGGACGACAGCTATGCCGGACGGACCGGACGGAGAGACCACATCGGGGAAGTCATGGTTTGGGCGATCCGGGAGCAGAGCAGCGTCATCACGCCGAAGTCAGAAGCAGCGGGGGAAAAGGCAGCCGGCAGAAGCGCCCTCCATTCGGGGGGGGACACCGGCACCGGCTACGGCAATGAGTTGGTCGATCCCGTGCGGACCACGCATTTCGCCCGCTCCGGTTCGGTGCGGCAGCTGAAGTTCAGCTACGGCTTGCGTCCCGCCGTGAAACCCGATTACCAGAGTGACGGGTCGGGAGGTGCCTTCACCCCGCCCCCGCCGGGATGGAAAAGGAAATCTCCGTGATCTCAATTCTGCAGTCGGCATCCAACTGCCAGGAAATTGCTTTCCCGGACTTGTGTATCAAGACCATGGCCGGACCGGAGGGCGGAAAAATGGGGGGACGGAAACGACGTGAAACCGGCAGCACCGGAGCCGACCAAGGCGTTGGTCCGGCGGGATCATGCTGGGAAATATTGGGATTTAGTCAGAATCATGCTAAGTCTCCGCGAACTCGAAAAGGCGTCTCCGCTCAGTTCGCCTCGATGTGAGAATAAGGGTTGCGTGCGGGGTGGGGGATCTGCTTGGCTGTGAGGGGGCTGCATAATGGCAGTTCCAGAATCGTTGAAATTCAAGCTAACAAAAATATGAACAAGGTATTTATTGCACCCGGTAGGTATGTTCAGGGACGGAATGCGCTGCACGAGGCGGGCGTGCTGGTCGGCGCGTTGGGCAAACGCGTGATGACGCTGTGGGACGCCCAGGTGAAAGGGATCGTGGGCGAAACCCTGCTGGCCAGTCTGCAAAAAGCCGGGCTGGATGTGGAAGATGTGGTGTTCAACGGGGACTCGACCCGGGCCGAGGCCGCCCGCGTGGCCCAAATCATCCGGGATAAGAAAGTGGATGTGATCATGGGGGTGGGCGGCGGCAAAACCCTGGACACCGCCAAGGCGGCTGCGGCCGCCGCCGGCGTGAAGGTGGTGACCTGTCCGACGGTGGCCTCTAACGACTCGCCCACCAGTTCCTTCACGGTGTGGTATGACGAGCAGGGGAACTGCACCGGTTTCGAGAGTTGGGGCACCAATCCCGCATTGGTGTTAGTGGACACCCAGGTGATCGCGCAGGCGCCGGTGCGGACGTTTGTGGCGGGCATGGGCGACGCGTTGTCCACCGCGCTGGAGGCCGAGGCTTGTTTCAAAGCACGCGGCCCGAACCTGGCCGGGGGCACCGCCACCATGGCGGCGCGCACCCTGGCCCGGCTTTGTTATGACATTCTGCGGGCTGGGATTCGAGAGTTGCGGCTGTGCCACGGCGCACATGGTGGCCAACTGCCTGCCGTCGTTTCCCGAGTGCCATGGTTTGATGCACGGGCATGAGGTCGGCTTCGGCATCATCACCCAGTTGTGTCTGGACGACGACATGCCGGTCGAGCGTATCTATCGGATAGTCGATTTCGAGCTTGCGATTGGTTTGCCGGTGACTTTCGCCGATCTCGGGTTGCCCGGGGTGACCCGCGAGCGGTTGGCACGCATCGGCGAGATCTGTGCGGGTCCCGGATCGCTGTGTGAGAATCATCCGTTTCCGGTCACTGCGGATGACATCGTGAACGCGATGATCGCGGCGGACGCGCTGGGCGAGGAACGCAAGCGGTTGCTCAAGCCATGAGAACCCGGGAGTCGATGTGGGCCGGGATCAAGGCGGATCCTGCGTGTGATGTGCTGATCCTGGGCGGCGGGGTGAACGGCACCGGCTTGATGCGCGAACTGGCCCTGCAAGGGGTACGGTGCATTCTGATAGACAAGGACGACTATGCGGCAGGCGCCAGTTCGAAATCCTCGCGCATGATCCATGGCGGTTTGCGCTATCTGGAAAACGCCGAGTTCAAACTGGTGAGCGAGTCGGTGCGCGAACGCAACCTGCTGCTCAAGTATGCGCCGCACTATGTGGAGCCGCTGCGCACGACCATTCCCATCACCTCGTGGTTGGCTGGCCTGGTCAAATCGCCGTTGGTTTTTTTCAAGCTGCCGGTGACGCCTGGCGGACGGGGTGCGGCGATCGTCAAACTCGGTTTGTGTTTTTACGATCTGATCACGGGCCGGGACCGCCAGACCCCGCGCCACTTTTTTCTAGCGAAAACAAAATCGTTGCGGGAAATCCCGGAACTCAAGCGCGAAATCGTTTGCACGGCAACCTACTGGGACGCGTGGATCAGCCACCCGGAACGCCTGTGTTTCGACATGGCCCGCGAGGCGTGCCGCGCGCTGCCGGCGTGCGCCGCGCTGAACTATGTGACGGCGGAAAAGTCCGACCGCGACCATGTCCTGCTGCGCGACCTGGCGAGCGGCGAAACTCAGACCGTTAGACCTAAGGTGGTGGTGAATGCCACCGGCGCGTGGGTCGATTTTGCCAACGGCGCCCTGGGGGTGGAGACACGCTTCATGGGTGGCACCAACGGCTCGCACCTGGTGATCGACAACCAGGCGTTGTATGACGCGCTGGGCGACCGCATGGTGTATTACGAGCACACCGACGGGCGGATCTGCATTGTTTTCCGGGTCGCGGACAAGGTGATCATGGGCTCGACCGACATCCGGGTTGTCAACCCGGACGAGGCGGTGTGTGAGGACGTTGAAATCGACTATATGATGCAGACCCTCAAGGGTGTTTTCCCCGGACTGAAGCTGTCGCACGGCGACATTGTGCATGTGTTCTGCGGGGTGCGCCCGTTGCCGGCCTCCGGCTTGGACTATACGAGCCGCGTGTCGCGCGGTCATCAATTGGCGCTTTCCGATACGGATGGGTCACGCGGATTTCCGATCTATAGCATGATCGGCGGCAAACTCACCACCTTCCGGGCGTTTGCCGAGCAGGCGGCGGATAAAGTGTTAGATATACTTGACAGGACGCGCGAGGCATCCACCCGCGACAAGGTCTATTTCGGGGCGGAAGGATATCCCAAAGGCGCGGCGGAGAAGCAGCAGTGGATCGGGCGTGTGGCGGCAGCTAACGGGCTGGCGGTGGAGCGTGTAGCCGCGTTGCTGGAACGCTACGGGACGCAGGCGGAGTATTGGGCGCAGCAACCGGATCCCGCATGGCGGGTGCCGCTCAACACGCTGCCCGACTACACCGTGGGCGAGATCCGCATGATCGCCCGGGACGAACAAGTGCTGCATCTATCTGATTTAGTGCGGCGGCGCAGTGTGATCACCTTGTTAGGACGGGCGGACGAATACGCGCTCGCCGAACTGGCGGAAATCGTCGGGGATGTGCTCGGCTGGGACGGGGAGCGGCGCAGCCGTGAAATCCGTCTGGCGCTGGCCGAGGCGAATGCCGGGAAACCATCTGCCCACAGACCTGATGGCAACCCCGGCAGGATGGACCGCGACATTGTCGGTGATGAATAAACGTTTTCTTGAAATCAACGAAAGGGAGCCATGAGTTATTTGTTAGGCATAGATGTGGGATCGACCAATCTCAAGGCGGTGTTGTTCGGCACCGACGGGCGGGTGGTTGCCAGGCATGACGTGGCGACCGTGTGTGATCACCCGGATCCGGCGCATCCGGAGTGGGCCGTGTGGCAACCCGAACAGATCTGGTCGGGCATCGCGAGCGCGGTCCGCGCGGTGGCGTCAACGGTGGATGCAGGGCAGATCCTGGGGGTGGCGGTGACCGGCATGGGCATGGACGGCTTGCCGATCGACAAAGCGGGCAAGTGGCTCTATCCATTCGTGAGCTGGCATTGTCCACGCACCGCGCCGCAGCAAACGTGGTGGCTGGAGCATATCGGTGCGGACGAACAATTCGCCCGCGGCGGCAATCAGGTCTGGACGTTCAACACCGCGCTGCGACTGCGATGGATGCGTGAAAATGAACCGGCGATCCTCGCGCAGACCCATAAGTGGTTGTTGATAGAGGATTTTGTCAATTTCATGTTATGCGGCGAACTGGCCACGGACTACAGCATGGCATCGACCACCTTGTTGTTCGACCAGCGGACGCGCACCTGGAATGACGACTTCCTGCAGCGCTCGGAGATAGACAGATCGGTGCTGTGCGACCCCTTGCCGGCAGGCACGTTGCTCGGGCGGGTGCACCAGACGGCGGCCGCATCCACCGGACTCAAGGTGGGCACGCCCGTCGTGTTAGGCGGACACGATTATTGTTGCGGCTGCCTGCCGACGGGGGCCTTCGAACCGGGGGTGCTGCTCGATGTGTTAGGGACCTGGGAGATGGTGGTGTCGGCGCTGGACCAACCGGTCCTGACGCCCGAGGTCCAGCGCATGGGCGTGTTGGTGGACTCGCATGTGGCGCGCGACCGCTACGCCGTGATGGGAGCCACGGTGGCGGCGGACATGTTGGAGTGGTGCAAGCGGGAAATAGGCCTGCCAAACTCCGGATCTAACAATGGAGATGATGCCGGCGACGCCGAGTGGGCGCGGCTGATAGAGCTCGCCTCACAAGCGCCGATCGGCAGCCACGGGGTTTTCTTCCGGCCGCACATGTCGGGCAGTTTCTGTCCGGTGCTCGATCCGTCAGCCACCGGCGCGTTCACCGGGTTGCGCAACATCGCGAACCGCGGCGACCTGTTCCGCGCGGTCATCGAGGGCCTGAACTATCAATTCCTCGACATCATCCGCGCCTTCGGCCACGGACTGGGCGTGCACAGTGACAAGATCGTGGTCATCGGCGGACCTACAAAAAACCGGCTGTGGATGCAAAACAAGGCGGACGTGACCGGCATCGTGGTGGAGGTCCCCGACATGGAGGAGGCGGTTCCGTTAGGTGCCGCCATCCTCGCCGGCATCGGCACCGGCGTCTATCGCGACGAAGCGGACGCCTTCAGCCAGGTCTATCGGCCGGGCACGTCCTATGTGCCGGACCCGCAGGCGCATGCGCTCTATCAGGAACTGTACGCGCAGTATGGCTCCATATTCAAGTGACTATTCAGCGTTGTCAGCGTGGCTGGAGCCTCTGGCTCCGGACCGTGCCCGGAGCGTCTCGCTCCGTGTCTGAATTCGCATGATATGTTGAAGCCGGTATGATTCCAAGGAGCCACCGCACACCATGCATTGGCTTGCGCATGGGGCGCGCAGGTATGGAGTGCGGTGGGAAGCGCAGCGCCACACCGCTTTGGCTGGAAAACGTTCCCTCATGCCAAAAACATCCAGCCGCATCTAACATCGCCATCCGTCCTCCACCGTGTGGTGTG
>JAPLUJ010000100.1 GCA_026397695.1 Verrucomicrobiota bacterium
GGGTATTTGAACATCATAAGGAAGGTGGATTGGTGGCTATTCATTTACGTCCTGTTCTCCGATGGCCGGGTGGACGCCCAACAGCCGAATGACATTAACCCGCTGGACAGCAACCTGAAGCGGCGCTTCCAGCATGACTCCCTCGACCAGTAAAACATCATTGAGAAGAAGAGGCGGTCGTCACTTTTTTGTTTCCACTTCCGGCGCCAGCACCGCGCGAAAACCGAGGATCGCGTAACCTCGCACGCCGGGGCTGAAGCTGTAGCGGCTCGCCGAGCGGATGAACGGATAGACCAGCACACCGGGAGGGTCGCCGCCGATGAAACAGCCGCCCCGGGCAACCCGTTTGCTCCCTTCAGCCGGTCCGATCGGATCGGTCACCTTGCCGGTCGGGTAAAGACCGTACCAGTCGAGACACCATTCGTAAACGTTGCCGTGCATGTCGTACAGTCCCCAGGCATTCGGTTGCCGACCGTCGCCGACCGGCGACGTCTGGCCCTCGCCGACAAAGGCGAACTTCCTCAGCGCGTCGTATCCGCCCTCGGCGTCGACGTTGAGTCGGCCGGTTGTACCGGCGCGGCAGGCGTATTCCCATTCTGCCTCGGTCGGCAGCCGAAAGACGTAACCATCGGGCAATCGTCCCGCCGCGCGCTCGGTTTCGGTCAGTTTGCGGCAGAAGGCCATCGCCGCGTCCCACGTGACCGACTCCATCGGGTGCCGGAGGTTCAGTTCGCTTCCGAAATCTCCCTTACGGTAACAGTACGCCCCGCCGAGGTGGAGCGGCCCGCTCGGGTACGTCCAGCGTTCGTGGTTGAAGTCGGGCATCATCAGATGGTAGCACTCGCCCTGGGTCACCTCGTATTTGCCCATATAGAACGGGCGGGTGATCGTCACCTCGTGTTGCGATTCGTCGTCGCGGCGGGCCGCTTCGCCGACCGGGCTGCCCATCACGAACGAGCCGGCCGGGACGCGAACCAGCTCCAGCCCGAGATCGGGCACGGTCCATTTCTTGGCCGTCAGCGCCTTCAGTTCCGCGACGTCCGACGCCAAGGCGTTGCCGCCGGTCATCGTCGCCACGGCCAAGAGCCACCGCAGTGCCAGCGGCATGGCGAATTTTCGTTGGCGTGTCATGGTATTTATTTCCTTTCCTGCTGGATGTTGGTCAGAAACGTTCACTTCTGCGGCGCAATGAGCACATCGTCGCGGGCGCGCTCGAGCCACTCGCGCACCAGCGGCAGTTGGGCAATCGAACCGTTGAGTTCCCAGGCGGTACGCCACTGCCAGTCGCAACACGTCTTCCAGGATTCGGGCGTTGGCGAGGCGTGGCCAAGGACGTGTTATAGTGGTTGCTGTAAGCGGGGCGCAAGATCGAGTAGAGCCATTGGATTTCCGGCCAGAAGGCATGGCCGGCCTCGTCTTTCGCTTCGACGTATTTCTTTTCCGCCTCGCCGATCTGTTTTGTCAAATGGGCGCTCTCCCGGGCGATGTGAATTTCCCGCATCTTGACGATCGCGTCCTCTTCTTCGCGGATGCGGGTAAGTTCCCGATTAATCTGCGCGATCGCCGGCGTATTCTGCTCCAGCTCGCCGGAGCGGTTGTGGACTTGCTTGGAAGCTGTCTCGTACTGCTCGGCCACCCGCAGTGCTGCCAGAGGCTCCGGCATCTCACGACTGGCGGCGTCGCGCTGGGCGGTCTTCTGCTGCAACAGGGGATCCCCGCCGTACCGGTCACTGAGCATCTTTCGATACGCATCGTCCTTCTCGCCTTCGACTTGCCGCAACCGGACGATCTCGAGGGCTTTCAGTTCCGGTTGCTGCCGGATTTTCTGTTCGAGCTTGCTCCGCTGCCGTTGGATCTCGTCGATTTGCCTTCGCTGCGCGACGAGATCCTTATCCTTCGGATTATTCATGATCCGGTCCTGGCTTTCCCGGATCTCGGTGGACAGCTTGGCGATCTGATCGCGGAGCTCCCGCATTCGCGGCTGGCTCTTGAACAACCCCTCCAGACGATCCATTTCCGCTCGGATCTTTTCCGATGCCTCGCGGGCCTCGATGTAAACCTTGTCTTCCGCCAGCAGCGCATCGAGTAGCTCGCGCTTCCGCTTCTCCAGCCCCTCTCGCTGGGAGGCGAGTTCGCTCCGTCGGGCGACCCTTTCGGGCTGGCTCTTGTCGTACTTGGCGGCGAGGTCTCTTTGACCATCGGCCAATCTCCGTTTGGCCTCGTCGATCCCCCCGCGTGCCTGGCCGGTCCGGGGCGTACTCTCCTGGATTTCGAGTATGCGGGCGTCGATCTGTTTTTTCATGTTCAAGTAGTACTGGTTTTCCCTGTTTACTCGCTCGTTGATCTGCGCGGCTTTGTCGCTCTGCTGTTGTCGGCTGGGTTCCGGGAATTTTTCATGGACCGTGTGATACACGCGGACGAAATCAAGCGTGCCGTGGAAGTGCCCGGAACCGTCACGGGCCGCGGCCAGGAAGTTCCGCTTCACCCCGTCGGGCACAAAGGCGTCGCACGGCCGGAAGTCGGACGCCAACCGGCCGGCCGCGTGGCCGCCGATCCACAACGCAAGCTGACGACCGTCGATCTCGACGCGGCAGCGGGTCCACTCGCCCTGCGGCAGCGCGCGATCGGCGACGACGCGCTGGCTCTTGCCGCCGCGCGTGACTACCAGTTCGGGGCGGCCCGACACGTCGGCGGCATAGAGCACGAAGCGGTTGTCGGCCGAGGAGCCGAAGTCGAACACCACCTGGTTCG
>JAPLUJ010000219.1 GCA_026397695.1 Verrucomicrobiota bacterium
GGCGAACCGCAGGAGACCGGCCACCGGTTGCTGGCGGACGATGAACTCCAGGCACAGGCGGTCCACCTCACGCTCCAACTCGTCGATGTATTGGTCGCGCAGGATAATGGCGTAGGCGGTCTGGCGGCTGCGCTCGGTCAAGGCCTTGACACAGTCCAGCAGGGCTTTTTCGCCGAGCAAGGACATCTCGGTGAGTTTGCCGCGGATGCGGTCCACTTCTCGCTGCATGGATTCTTCAAGGTGCGTTGGCATGGCGGACTGCTGGAAAATGGCTTGGAGAGTGGGAGCGAATGGGATCGCGATCACTGGCGAGCGGAAATCATAAGTGGGGGCCGACATTTCTGGATGCGGCACATGGGTAATCACATTTACGGGACGCTGCTGGCAAGTCAAAATTTCTGCCAACCCTGTCCCGTCGTGTTCCATCTCATGCCGTCTGCGCCGATCATTGGCCCTGACCGCCAGATTGCGAAATCTCTCGTGTGACAATTTTGTAACCAAGAGAGTCAGGCATCGACCAAGGTCTGGTCGTGGAACGCCTGGCAGTCGTCGGGCGTGGTGCCTTCACGCCAGACATCACCTTAACTTCCCAAAAAATTCATCCCCAAGTTATTCAAAAGGTTCAAGGGCGTTCCACTGGTACTGTGATGGTAAACCTAGTCTCACAGCCAGGCTCCGACACGACTCCGATCGTGCCACCATGAGCTTCGACGGCGCGTTTCACGATGGACAGGCCGAGGCCGGTTCCTTTGATTTCCTGCTGCGAGTGGTGTTTTTCAACCCGGAAGAACCGCAGGAAAATGTGGGGGAGATCGTCGCCAGGTATCCCGACGCCGTTGTCCGAAACCCAGATCCGGATGTTCTCCTCAACCTGCTCGCAACCGATCTCGACACGCAGACCGCCATTCGGATTCTGCTTGAGCGCGTTCTCGACGAGATTGAACAGCACCTGGGTCCAATAGAACCGGTCCCCCTGTATGACCAGTGCCGGGTCGGGCATCGTGACAATCATTTCCGCGCGTTGATGGCGGATGTACGATTCAAGCCGCTCAAGAATGTCCATGATGCACGAGTGAAACAGGAACGGCTCGATTTTGAGCGCGCCGGCTTCGCCCGACTCCATGCGGGAAATCACCAGCATGTCCTCCACGATGCGCGAGATGCGCTCGGTGTGTGTCCGCATGATAAGCAGGAACCGGCGGGCCATTTCCGGATCATCTATCATGTTGTCATCCAGCAGGTTTTCAAGGTAGCCATGGATGATGGCGAGCGGTGTGCGCAGCTCGTGGGAGGCGTTGGCGACGAAGTCCTTGCGGACTTGTTCGAGTTGATACACGTCATTCACAATGAGGAGGATGCTATGGGCGCTTGTTTAGGCACGGCGGTGGCGAACCGGAATGACCACTGCCAGGAGCATGCAAACGTGGTTTTGCTAGAAGTAACATCAGTCATGTTTCAGGGTTCGCAACGCGATACCCAACGCCGCGCACGGTTTCGACCCAGTTCTCCCGAGGACCGAGTTTTTGACGCAAGCGCTTGACATGCGTGTCGAGTGTCCGGCTGTGCGTCGCGTCGCTATAACCCCAGATGATGCACAGAAGCTCGTTGCGGTCTTGGGGTTTGCCGGAACGCTCACACAGGAATAGCAAAAACTTGAACTCGGTTGAAGTTAATTCGACAGGCTCGTTGTCCAGATAGAATTTCATTGAGTTCTTATCAAAGCGAAAGGGACCATAAGTGAATTCGACCGCGCCGGGAGGTCCGTCCGAGCGTTTGAGAACGGCTTGAACGCGCAGAATGAGTTCCTTCGGGCTGAAAGGTTTGGTGAGATAGTCGTCGGCACCGGCCTCCAGACCTTGAATGCGGTCGGTGGTTTGTGCCTTGGCGGTAAGGATGATCACCGGGGTGTTGGCGGTGCGCGGATCCCGGCGGAGTTCTCGGAAAACCGCGTAACCATCACGCCCGGGCAACATGAGATCGAGAAGAATCAGGTCAGGCCGCTCGCGCAGCGCCACCTTGGTGCCTTCCACCCCGTCGTAGCTCTTGAGGATCTCAAAGCCCGCTCGTTCAAGGTTGAAGCCAATCAAGTCGGCGATGTCACGCTCGTCCTCGACAATCAGAATTCGTTGCATTGCGGGATCAGATTAACGGGATGAGCGCTTGGCTGAGAAAACATTGAGTGTGACAATTCGGTCACAATGGAAACTTGCTGGCAAGACGCTCTTTCAGCTACGGCAGCGGCGGGTGGCCGTGACGGACGGTTTCTAACGGCTGTTGAAGACCGCCGCCAGGCGCTGTTGGCGCGGATGACTCCGCAGCTTGGCGGCGGCGGGCGGCATGGGGGCGTAGTGCGGCTCCGGGGTGTCCGCGATGCTTTCGAGAAAATCCTCATAGTGGATCAACTCGAAGCGGCCGTCGAGGTGTTCGACGACCGCGCTGAGGCTTTCGACCCAATCACCGGAGTTGAGGTAATGCACGTCGCCCACCTGGCGGTCTTCCGGAGTGTGAATGTGGCCGCAGATGATGCCCTCGCAGTGGCGGTGCAGGGCGAGTTGTTGGAGCTGGATTTCATAGCGGTCGATATAACTGACGGCCGATTTGACCCGGGCCTTGATTTTCTGGCTGAGGGAGAAATAGGCATGACCGCGCCATGCCCGCCAGCGGTTGTAGATCCGGTTGAAGTACAGCAGCAGGTCATAGCCGACGGATCCCGCCATGGCAAGCCAGCGGTGGTGGGACGACACGCTGTCGAAGCCGTCGCCATGGACGACGAGGTAATGTTTGCCGGTGATGCTTTCGTGGATGTGTTCGCGGACGAATTTGATAGGGCCGAAGGCCAGCGGCAGGAATCTGTCAAGAACATCGTCGTGGTTGCCGCGAAGATAGATCACCTCGACGTCATCCTTTTCGGACATTTTGAGCACGGTTCGGACGAACTTGGTGTGACGGTCACTCCATTTGGCGCCGCGCCGCAGGGACCAGGCGTCGATGATGTCGCCATTGAGCACCAGTTTGGCGCATTTCACATGTTTCAGGAAATCCACCGCTTCGCGTGCCTTGCTGTCGGGCGAGCCGAGGTGGACATCGGAAATAAACACGGTCCGCACATGGAGCTTGCCGTCCTTGCGGTGGCGTTTGCCGACAAAGCCGGTGGCGGTCATGCGGCCGCGCTTGGCGGCGACCGCCGCCTCCAAGTAGCTTTCAAACGTGCAGACCACCCCGCTCCACGAAAGGTTTTCCACTGAGCGACGGGCTGCTTCGCGCAAATTGTCATGGGTGCCGAGATCCGCCGCGCGCACGGCCTCGGCGAGCCATGCTTCGGCGTCGCCTTTCGGTGCTTTCAAACCATTTTCACGGTGGCGCACATGGGCGGCGGCCGCCGCGTAGTCATAACTCACGGTGACCAGGCCGCTGGCCAATCCTTCTATCAAAACATTGCCGAAGGTTTCCGTTTCGCTGGGAAACAGCAGGATATCCGCCGAGGCATAATGGGCCGCCAAAGACTCACCCTGTTGTACCCCGGCAAAACAAATGTCCGGGTGTGCGGCTTGCATCCGTTCACGCAATGGACCGTCGCCGATTATCACGCACCGCATGTCGCACACCTCCGTGCGCATCCGCCGCAGGGCTTCGGTCGCGAGTTCGAGGTTTTTTTCCGCTGCCACACGCCCGACCACCGCGACGACCGGCACCCCGGGCCGGGCACCCCACTGGGCACGCAGCAGCTCGCAGCGCTTCGCCGGGTCGAACAACCCGGTATCGACGCCGCGGCCTAACAGACGAACTTCATTGAAGCCGTCGTCGACCAGGCGTTTGACCACTTCAGCGGATGGTGCCAGAGTCATGTCGGCGCGGTTGTGAATATGGCGCAGCCACAACACGGCCGCCGATTGCAAGCCGCGCAACCGGTATTTCGCCATGTATTCGTCGAAGTTCGTGTGAAATCCGGCGACCACCGGCAAGCCGAGCGAGGCGGCCGCGCTGATGGCTGACCTGCCGAGCGGGCTTTCGGTGGCGACATAGATCGCGTCGGGGCGGCGCTTGGACCAGCGCCGCCGCAACTTGAACGGGCTGGGCAGGCCAATCCGGATCTCGGTGTAACCGGGAAGCGGCACCGACCTAACCTCGGTCTGCCCGCGTTGTCCGTCAGTGGAGCCGGTGCGGATCACATGCACCGCGTGGCCGCGCTGGCGCATGCCCTCGGTCAGTCGTCCCAAGGTCATGGCCACGCCGTTGATGTCTGGAGTGAATGTGTCGGTGACAATGTCGATGCGCATGTTGGGGTGGCGGATGATTGTTTCAGGTTTCTTAAATATCGTCACCATGACAGCAGACGGATACCACTTAAGAAGTGCTATTATGTGGCGAAATTGACACACGGATGCCGCACTTGCGTTGGTGAAGCTTTCACATCCCCCCTGTTGGTCCGCCATCCTGAAGAAGACCCGTCACCGGTCGCCGTAACTACGGCAAGCTGGGCGTCGCGCCTGGTTCCATCATAACATGAAGTGCCGGCGGGGTTTGATCTAACCATCGCGACGCGCCGGAAGGTGCGGTCCGCAAGGCGGGCGGCGGGTCTTGCACCCGCCGACGCCGAAGAATCTTTCGCAGTGGATCGTCCTGATATTGAGGCCCATGTAGTAGGAGCCACTGAGGGTGACAACGGACTCCGCGCCGAAGGCCTCGGCGAGATGTTCCTTGAGCAAGGCGGTCTCCCGCCTGCCGAGATATAGGAATGTGGGCGTACGGCCATCGCTGGATTTGGAGCGTATGAGTTCCGCCACCGCCATGGTGTCCCATGCGGCTTCCATGAACAACTCGGAAGACACGCTCACCAAATCTGGATAGAACAGGTCTTCCCCGCGCGGGTTGGGAATCTGGCAATGATGATTGATAATCATGAGAATGTGTATGTTAGGGGGAATCGGGTTGCCGGCTGCCGGTGTGGTCCGCGGAAACCGCTCGGTTGCGTGCCCAGAATGCCACGGCTTCCCGTCTGCGCCATAACGGATTTGCGACAATAACGCCATGATCATGGTTAGATGACGGCCATTCTTCAGGAGCTTCTAACATTGTTACAATATGATCACACACCATAGCTTGCCTTCCGCGGCAACATGGGGAAAGCATCCCGTAATGACCCTTCACACCACCCGCAACAGTACCCCGCAAATCTTCTAACAAATAGCACCCGACCCGCATGCAATGGCAACTGCTTGACGCCATCGGCCCGTTTTTCCGCGGGAACGGTCAGCGGCGGGTCAACTGGTCGAAAATCCCTTTCGATCAACTCGCGGTGGACGGGCCGGAACGGCGCAAGCAATGGGACCGGATCGCCGCCGATCTGACGCGCCTTGCCAACGAGGCGCGGCGGTTTGGATTCAACGCGCTGACACTGGATGACGTCGCGCATTTGGCACCGCATCCGTGGCATGGGGACGAACTCAACGCCAGGCTGGTGGTGTTTCGCGAGGAGTTCACGGCCTTGATCCGCATGCTCCACCAACTGGGGCTGGCGGTTTTTCTAACGACCGATGCGATTCCGCTGAGCGCTGGGGTGCTCACCGCCAGCGGCGGGCGGCGCGGGGTGTTGGACAACTGGTTCCGCGCAATTCTAACGGACGTGCTGGATCTGTTGCCGGAGGTTCGCGGCATCATCGTGCGGATCGGCGAAAGCGATGGCCATGACGTGATAGCCATGACGTGATAGGTATATCGGTGTGGTGCCAAACGACAACTTGCGCAGCTCCTTGTCGAGGGGGTTATCATACGGATATCGCCGGTCACCGGCGAAGTCCCGGGTGTTTGCTCGTGGCAGGATTCCTGTTGGCCAAGTCAGTTGGCAGGTTGATCCGTTGGCGCGCGCGTCACCCATCCGCTGACAAGCCGTTTCACGAAATGCATAACTGTATTTCCATAACAAGTTAGATAAGGCGTCGTGATTTGTGACGAAACAATCACCACACATCCATTGTCCGAACGTAGACTACGGATATGATGGCGCCGCTCGTGGGTCCAAGGGTCAGCTTTCCGAGCCGTCCGATATGATATGTATGACCCGTCACAGATGAAGATGATTGCAAAGCATAAGTAAACTCCAATCGACAAACTAACAACATGATCCAGATCAAACGCATCCTCCTCGCTGCCGTGTCAGCGTTATTATCACTGCCTCTGGCAGCACAGGTTCCCTTCACGGGAAGTTACTCGCAGAACTTCGACGCCATGGGTACCGGCACGGCGCCGCCCACCGGGTGGTCGCACATCGGGACTCTCGGTGGAAGCAACAGCTCCTGGGCCACCATCATTCCTGCCAGCGGATCTCTCTCGGCCGCATCCGCAGGCACGCCGAACAACACGCTGATCGCCAGCACCTCCTTCACCTCGTCGATCAAGAGCGATTCGCAAGCTTACAACTTCGCCCTTGGCACCTCGACCGCTGACCGCTCCCTCGGCACCTCGCCCACATCCGGTGCCGGAAACATCCTCCAGCTTCGCCTCACCAACAACACCGTTGCCGCCGTGAGTGCCATCCGGATCGGCTACGACATCCGGCGCTTCACGGCCCCTGGCGCGAACCAACTGCCGGGCTACTGGCTGTTCTACAGCATCGATGGTGGGACCACTTGGACCAACGTTTCCGCGCTCAATCCCGCCGCCAGCGGTGCGACGGTGAACGTCCCCAACAGCACCGGCGTCACAAGCGTGCCGCTCACGACGGTGACCTTTCCCTCCAGCGTCGCGATCAGTTCGGAAATTCGCCTCCGCTGGGTGGACGACAATGCGCAGGAAACTTCGCCCGACCAGATCATCGGCCTGGACAATGTTTCCATCCAACTGCCGGTGGTAAACGCCCTCCCGACCGCCACACTCACCGCGCCTGCGGCCGGAGCGACTTTCGACGCGCCGGCCACCGTCAACCTAACCGCCACCGCTACGGACACGGACGGGACGATCAGCAAGGTGGAGTTCTTCAACGGCGCCACCAAGCTCGGCGAGGACACCACGGACCCTTATGAATTCAGTTGGAACAACGTGGTTACCGGAAGTTACGCGCTCACCGCGGTGGCCACGGACAATCTGGCAGGCACCGCCACCTCATCGGCGGTGAACATCACCGTCACCAACGCCGACAACGTCGCGCCGAGTGTCACCCTCACCGCTCCCGCCAACGGGGCCACCATTCTAACAGACAGCATCACCCTCACTGCCACTGCCGCCGACACTGACGGCACCGTGACGAAGGTCGAGTTCTTCAATGGCGCCACCAAGCTCGGCGAAGACACCACCAGCCCATACGCCTTCAACTGGACCGGCGTCGCCACGGGCAATTACTCGCTGACCGCGAAGGCCACCGACAACGACGGCGGCACGACCACCAGTTCCGCGGCCAACATTTCCGTGGCGGTCCCGATCACCTCCACGCTCATCGCCAAGGGTGCCACCTGGAAATTCCGCGACAACGGCACCGACCAAGGCACGGCATGGAAAGAAACCGGCTTCGACGACAGCGCCTGGCCTGCGGGCCCGGCACCTCTGGGCTACGGTGACAGCCACATCGTCACGACGGTTTATTCCCCCGCCGCGCCGAACCGCTACATCACCACTTACTTCCGCCGCACTTTCAATGTGAGTGGTGCCGCTGCGATCCAGGCGCTCAACATGAACATCCTCCGCGACGACGGCGTGATCGTTTACATCAACGGCACCGAGGTCGCCCGCCAGAACATGCCCGCCGGTGCTTTCGACTACCTCACTTGGTCCTCCGACATCGTGAGTGGGGCCGATGAAACCACCTACTTCCCCTCCAGCGCCGCACCCATGCCCATACTCGTCGATGGAGACAACACCATTGCTGTTGAACTGCATCAGCGCGATGGCACCAGCAGCGACCTCGGCTTGGACATGGAGTTGATCTCGGTGGCCCTGCCCGGCACACCGCCAACAGTCGCGCTCACCGCTCCTGCCGATGGTGCCAGCTTCACCGCGCCCGCGACCATTGCCATCACCGCCGATGCCGCCGACACCGATGGCACCGTGACCAAAGTCGAGTTCTTTGAAGGCGCTAACAAGCTCGGCGAGGACACGGTGGCGCCCTATACCTCTGAGTGGACCATCGTTCCACAAGGCACATATACGCTCACCGCCAAGGCCACCGACAACTTCGGCCAGTCCACCACCAGCGACGCAGTCAATATCACCGTGGCACCGCCAAACACCCTACCGCCCACGGTCGCGATCACCACTCCCGCTAACAACGCGAGCTTCACCACTCCGGCTTCCATCACCATCAGCGCGGACGCCGCCGACTCCGACGGCACCGTGAGCAAGGTCGAGTTCTTCAATGGCGCCACCAAACTCGGCGAGGCCGCCAGCGAGCCCTATACCTATAACTGGTCCAACGTTGCGGTCGGCGATTACACGCTCACCGCCGTGGCCACCGACAACCTGACCGCCACGACCACCTCCAGCGCCGTGGTCATCCATGTGTTGCCGAACCAGCCGCCGACGATTTCCCAAACCGCGCCGGCGGATCTGGCCAGCGTCAGCGCCCCGGCAGCAAACCTCCAGGTTGCCCTATCAGACCCGGAGAGCCAGGCTCTCACCGTCACCTTCTACGGTCGCGAGAAAACCGCGACGGCCGGCGCGGACTTCACCCTGGTGACGCTGCCGGACACGCAGTTCTATTCCTCGAACGCAAGCTACTTCAGCAACTTCACGTCCGTGCCGACACGGCAATGAAGATCATCGAAGATCCGGCCGCCACGGGATTGCCCTCAGGCATTCCGTGGGGTGGTGCACCCGGCAACCACGACTCGAGCGGTTGGGACACCACGTTCGGCCCGTCGCGTTTTGCGGGACGCTCCTATTTCCAAGGCAATTACCCCTCGGGATCGGCCGTCAACAGTTATCAGTTCTTCACCGCGGGCGGAATGAACTTCGTGCATATCAACCTGGCCATGTATCCGACCACCGCGGCGCTTGGGTGGGCGGATGCCATCCTGAAGGCGAATGCCAACCGCCGCGCGATCGTCACCGAGCACTCGATCCTCAATGTGGGTGGCAGCCAGACATCGTGGACCGCGGAAGGCACGACGGTCTATGAAGCGCTTAAGGGCAATCCGAACCTGTTCCTGATGTTGTGCGGCCATATGCACGGCATCGGCCGGCGCGTGGACACCTACAACGGCAACACGATCTACAGCGTGCTGCAGGACTATCAGGACGAGGCCAACGGCGGCGACTCATGGCTGCGCTACTTCACCTTCTCGCCCGCGAACAACAAGATCACGGCCAATGTCATTCGCTGCCGTGACGCGGCGCGGCGCACGGACTCGGAAAGCCAGTTCGAGATGCCCTATGCCATGCAGGGTTCCGCGCCATGGACGACGCTTGGCACGGTGAACATTGCCGCTGGCGGCACCAGCGCCAGCCTCCCGTGGACCGGTCTATCAGCCGGCACC
>JAPLUJ010000610.1 GCA_026397695.1 Verrucomicrobiota bacterium
CTTGCGCGGGGCGAGTTTGGTCACCGAGCTGAGGCCCACCGGGCTCAGGCAGAGTTCGCCCACGGTGTGGATCAGATAGGTGGCCACCAACCATACGGGAATGACCGGTTTGCCCGAGGCGACGACCCCGGATGCGGCGGCCATGACAACGAATCCGAGCGCCAGAAACAGCAGCCCGAGGCCGAATTTAGTCGGAATCGAGGGATTCCAGTTGTTGCGGGCGAGCAGCACCCACAGCGACGCCATTACTGGTGCCAGCGTGATGACAAACACCGGACCCAATGCTTGGAACCAGCCAGCCGGAATCACGAAGCCGGTCATGTCGATCACCCGGTCCGTGTAGCGCTCCGCAAACAAATTGAACGAGGATCCGGCTTGTTCAAAACCGGCCCAGAACAAGGCCGAGGCGAGAAACAACACCAGGATCAAGGCGATCCTCTTCTTCTCCGCACGATCCAAACCCAGAAATAACAACACATATGCGAAATAGACCGCCGCAATGAGCACAATGACACCCGATGCATAGCGCGCAATGGCGGGCGGATAGATAACAATCCAGCCCGTCAGGCATAACGCGATCAGTCCCACCACCGCCGCCACGATGCCGGCCAAAATCCCCATTCCCACGCTGCCCGGACGCATGCGCTGGTGGGGAGATGCGGTGCCGGCACTTCCTAACAGGTGCTTGGAAAACCTGAACTGTATCAATCCCAGGACCATGCCGACGCCGGCCGCGGCAAACCCCACATGCCAGCTCAGGCGCTCCGCGAGATAACAGCAGGCAATGGGTCCGAGTGCCGCGCCAAGATTCACGCCCATGTAAAAGATGGTGAAGCCGGCGTCACGGCGGGCCCCGCCCTCCGGGTAGAGTTCACCCACCAGCGCGCTCATGTTAGGTTTCAGGATGCCGCTGCCGACCACCACGAGGATCAAGCCGAGGTAGAACGTTTGGGTCCATGGCATGGCCAGCGTGAAATGGCCGAGAGCAATGATGATGCCGCCATACCAAACCGTTTTCTGGGCGCCGAAAATGCGGTCGGAGAGCCAGCCACCCGGCAGTGCCATCAGATAGACCCCCGCGGTGTAGAGGCCGTAAATCGCGGTGGCCACTTCGTCGGTGAGTCCCATGCCACCCTTGCTGACCTCCCTGACCATGAACAAAACCAGCAAGGCGCGCATGCCGTAATAACTGAAGCGCTCCCACATCTCCGTGAAAAACAACGTGCTGAGCCCGCGGGGATGCCGGGTCGGCAAGGTCACTTCAGGTTCCACGATTCGTGTTAGATCGGCGACGTGACCCATGGCGTGTGGTTCATGTTGGCTCCATTTCCCCCATCGGTTGGTTAGAAGCCACGGACGCGCAGCAGCCACTCCTTCATTTCCGGTGTGACCTTGCCTGCCACTTCCTCGCGGGTCCTGCCGTCCCAGTCTGCGGTTGTGTGATACTTCCGGTTCTCCTGGAGCGCCCGGATGTTGTCCGCTTCCACCAAGGACGAGAACGGATTGCCGCCAACCGCACGACGGACCTGCCACAAAATTTGATGCCTCTCCTCGGCCAGTTTTTTCAACTCCGCGTCCATTTGCGCAATCTGTTCTTTCGTTTCCGTCTGTTTCTTGCGCTCCTCGAGGGCTTTGATTTTTTCCCCGTAGGCGTCGTACCCCAAGGTCTTGTTGAGTTCGGTCGTCTTCTTCTTGCTCCACTCATCCCAGGCCGCGGCTGCCTCTTTCGCTTGCTCGATGGATTCCTTGCTAACCGATTGGGTCAGCGCGAAGGGCACTCTGCCCAGAGCGTTGAAATCCTCGTGGACCTTGCGATAGATGCGGAAATGATCCATCTTTCCCTGGAAGAAGCCGGTCAGGTTTCTGGCACAGGCGATGAAATTCCCTTCCGGCGTGTCGCCGATGAACACCTCGCGCGGGCTGAATTCGAACTTGCCGTTGGCGACCTGTTTCCCGTCGATGGTGATGAAGGCATTGGATCCGTCCATGGCCACGCGCACGGCCACCCATTTGTCAGGAGGAACAACTGCGGCTGAGTCGAGGGTGTGGCTCTTGCCGCCATGTTTGGCTATCAGGACGAGTTTGCCATTCTCGCCGGTCGTGGCAAGATAGAAGCATTCCTCCGCGCCGGTGCCGAAATCAAAAAGCCGCTGATCCTTGCCGGTACCGCTGCGGTTGATATGCATATCAATGGTCAAGGCCCCGAAATCGGCTACCGACGGCGGTGCTTCGCCATACTGATTCCCGCCGTTGAAGACAATGCACTTGTGCCCGTCCGCAGTGGTGAATTGCGGGCTGCCGTAAAGAATCCCGTTGTTGTTAACGTAGGCATCCTCTAGCAGGAAAGACTGCGGCTGGTCGAACTCCCAGTTGGCATAGAGGGCTCCGTCATCGACGCCCTGACTCAACTCCGCGCCCACGCAGAATCTACCCACGCTGAAGGTGCCGGGTTGGGTGCTCTTGAGGGTGGCACCGTAGTCGGCCACGAGGCCGCCGGTGAGGATCAGATCCTTCGTGTCGCTCAGATTCACATAAGGGTCGCCCTTGATCACCACGTTGCCGGTGATCTCCGCCGCGCCAGTGATGACGGACCAGCGCTTGCGGCCCATGGTAACGATGGTCGCACTTTCGAGAATACGCGCGTTGCCGCCGATCTTGAGATCTCCGCACACCCACGCCTTGCCGCCGAGCACCGTCCAGCACCATCGCATGGGGGCCCACATAGGCGGTCGCCGCCACGCGGGCATTGTCCGCCACGAAGCCGCCGCCGTTGGCGTGGCGATGACCCATGGCGTTCTTCTGCAGGAATTCGACGCGCCGGGCGAGATCGCCCAGCGTCTCGGTTTTGCGCTTCTCCCACCAGCCATTCTCATCGTACCGGCCCGCTTTGACTAGTTCCTGAAAGGCGGCTGATGATGCCTTGATCCGCACAGCCATATCTAACAGCTTATCCCGGGCAAGCTGGCCGTCCTTGTCCGTTAGCGGGACGGGCACCTCGTGCTTCACGCTGAAGTCGGTATATTTGTTGCCGTTGTTGATGGTATAAAGTTCATCATGATTGATCACATCGCCCTGCTTGCGGTGCGCGGTGCCGGGCTCGCACCCGGTCAAGGTCACCTGCCATGGGTAAGCCGGGGCATGGAAGCCGTCCAAATAGTCGCTGATCGATCCGGCCTGCGAGCCGCCCGGCAGACACAAGGCCGAGGGCGTGGCGGCAACAGTCAGCCATAACCGGCGGTCGGCCGCCTGCAGACCAAAACTCATCCTGCCCTTGTTCCACAAAGGGCTGTAACGCGCACGGCCGCAGTCATCGACGGCAACAATGCACACCCGCCAATCGCTGTGCAGTTGCGGGTCGTGAAAGCCGTGGAAATCGACCACGATCTCGCTGGCGCCTTCCTCCGGCATCAGGCGGATGATGTTGAATCCGTAGGTTTTGGGTGCTTCGGAATTGGGGATGCGATAGGTTTTCTCCAGGCCGTACACCGGATAGACATAACTGATCTCGGGCATGCCTTGCTTGCTGCGCAGCATGTCCTGTTCGACCATGTCGAGGGTGACCATGCGCGCGGCGTATTCGCCGAAGAAATCGCCGAATCCCTTGACGCCGTTTTGCCACAGACCGCGCTGCTGACCCAGCCGGGCAATGGTGTGATAGGCCGAGGGTTCGATGGCACCGGCGAGGCTGGCGGACACCACCGGGATGCCATAGCCCCAGTTGGGATTGTCGCCGAGAACAAAGCACCACAGGGATGACTGGTATCTCGTCACATTCACGTTGCGCCATGGATGCCGGAAATTGCCGCTGAACATCTGCAACTCGCCCGGCAAGGTGCAGTGCGCCCCCGCATTGCACGAGGTCTCACCGAAAACGTTCTGGTCCCAGCCCCCCCAGTCGTGGCCGTGGAAGAACTCGTGTGACAGCGCCTCGAGGCCGGCCCCGCCGATCCCGCAGCCGCCGTAACCACCTCCCGCGCCGCTGGAGGTGGCGGTAATGACATATCTGTATTTCGGGCCCTCATGACGCCAGAAAGGCATCGAGGCACCCATGGCATGCACATAGGTCCAGAAATTCTCGATGTGCTCGAAGGTGTTCTTATGGTTCAATGTCTGATGAGCGGGGTCCTCCGGCCGCACCCAACCGCCCGAGTCCCTGGCTGTCTTGAGAGACCTGATGCGGAAGTGCGGGGTCTCGAAGAAGATCCACTCGCCCGTCTCGCACCACTGCGGATACTTGTCGCCTTGTCGCCACTCGATGCCGTTGAATGCAGGACGCACCGCATCGTAGGGCTTCATCTCGGGAATCGATTCTTCGGAACGCGAGACGCGCGGGTCGGGAGGTACCGTGGCATGGAGTTTCAGCCATGCTTCCATCCAAATCTTGTGAATGAATTCATGGTCGTCGCGGCTGACCATCTGGGTGACAGGCCCGTAATTGGTTAGAGCCCTTGGTCGGCCGTCCTCCATGCGTAGTACTGCAACGGGAATATGGGGCGGTTGACCTTTCATGGGCGTCGAGGTGCCGAAGCCCCGGAAACCGATCAGATGCGCCTTGAACGTGGCGGGGTCCGAAGACGTCCAGTTCCGGCAAAGACCGGCCAGCGCCTCCTGATCATTTTTTCCGTTGTTGCGCGTCCAGGTTCGCAGCGGCGCGCCTGCGGGGATGTCCACGATGTCCTGCCCCTGGCGCGGCCACCATTGCACGGTGCGGCGCTGGTAGCCGGTGGCATCGGCGCCGCCTTCCTGCTCTACCTTGTCCAGACCGACACCCGGCACGAGCTTGGCCGGGTAGCGCAGGGACTTGTAGTAGTCGTGTTCGGCGGCAGGCGCGCTTGCAGCCAGGCAAGCCGCCGCCACGGTCGTTACAATCGACGGGGTTTTCAAAACAATTGCCAACATGCCGCTTACGTTCTTGCTCATGAGTTTCCTTTCCTGTGTTCGCATGGTGCTATAACGGTGACAACTCATAAATCTTTCGAGGATTCCTGTCATCGGGCAAAGGGAGGTTGGCCGTCCCGGCCAATACCGTTCAATTAAGCAGGAAGAGAAGAGGGTTTTAACCGCAGATGAACGCAGATAGACGCAGATGAAGAGAGATTTTTGATTTGATCTGTGTTCATCTGCGTCCATCGGCGGTNNNGCCGTGGGTTTCAACCCACGGACCCATGGACCGGATGATTGAGGCGCCGCGGCGAGCTTCGCGTCCTTCTGTTAAAAAATCCTCATGCCTCCCCCATCCCCAGGCATCCAATACCTCCATGGTTTGAACAGAAGCCCGCAAAGGACGCGAAGGATTATACAACACGCAAGCAGCTCTTCCTTCGCGATCTTCGCGTCCTTCTGTTAAAAAATCCTCATGCCTCCCCCATTCCCAGGCGTCCAATACCTCCATGGTTTGAACAGACGGGTCATGACCGGTTTCAAGCGTAGCTCCGCGACGCGGCTCGACATGGATGCCGCAATCCGTGGGTTGAAACCCACGGCTACCATCATGCAGTCGCGCCGCGACCAGGAGGGTGATCGGAAATTCATAAAATGGGTATCATGATTTCACCAGGGTCTTCATGTCATGAAATTCAAGATAACCGGCGCAGCCGTGACTGGCATGGCCGCTGGCAATCCAGAAGCCAGAACGCGGCATGAGCGTTGAAACCCACGGCAATGTGATTGGTTCCTTGACAATCCTTATGGCGGACTCCAACGTAGCCGCATGTTTGAAGCGAAGTTGCGAAGTTTGCGTTTGCAATCCTTCAATGATGCCGGTAGGTTCTTTCAAGGAGCCAACCATGGGAGAATCGTCAACTGTCAGCCAGTGTGCCGTCACGGCCATGACCCTGTGGTCTCGCGACCCTGAGGTTTTAGGGGGGGAACTCGTTTTTGCCGGAACCCGGGTTCCGGTTCGCAGCCTGTTCGATCATCTGGAAGCCGGCGACGCGCTGGCTGATTTTCTGGATGGATTTCCAAGTGTGAGCCGGGTTCAGGCCATCGCCGCACTGGAGGAATGTTGGCGCAGGACAGCCGATGAAAATTCTCCTTGATGAGAACCTCGATTGGAGGCTGGGACGGTTGTTGGTCGGTCACGATGTGACATCGGTGCCAAAGGTCGGTTGGTCAGGGATCAGAAACGGTGATCTGTTACGGCAGGCTGAAGGACTTTTCGACGTCTTGGTGACCATGGACCGGGGCATCCACCATCAGCAGAACCTTGACGGTCTGCGCCTTGCCATCATGATCCTTCGTGCGCCCCCCCAACCGCTTGGCCGATACCAGCCCGCTGATGCCGTTGCTGTTGGATCTGCTGGCCAGATTAAAGCCCGCCGAGTTCCACCGCCTTCCTGTTTAAAAAGGAAAATGGAACCGCGAATGGACGGTCGCAGCATTGGCCGCCGGGGATGGCGGCTCATTGGCTGGCGAGTCTGGAGACGCGCACTCTGACGCAAGACACTCAACCGCAACTGGATTCCTGATAGTTTGTCAGATAAATTATCCTCCCTCTTGCATGCCTCCTTTCCGGCGCGTGGATCGCGCGTGATCGCGAAAGAGCGCGGAGTTGTAGCGGCGTCTCTGTGAGCGTCGCTGGCTTTGCTGTATGTGGATCGCCGGGATCGCGAAAGAGTGCGACGGTCACAGACCGCCGCTACAGGCAGAACGCAGCAGGGCCGCCGACTTGTTAGATCGGCGGCCATGGGGTTGGTTAGGGGTTCGGATGATTTTCTATCAGCGCGGGCGGCGCGTCAGTTCGGCGTCACCTTGAGGCGCACGAAGCGCGGGCTGGCTCCAGTCAGCTCGTAGGATACCGAACCGCTCTGGTTGTTGAGCTTGGGATCTCCAACGAGAACATCCGCCCACGTCTGGAGGTCGCTGGAGGTTTGGACGACGAACTGGATGTCGCTGTTGATATTGCCGCCATTGGGCCAAGTCACTGATCCGCCAACGATGCCCGGGTTGGTGAGGAGGCCGGCATCTTTCATGAAGTAGGCCACGCCGTTGGCAACACCGTCATTGTTGGAATCTTCGGAGGGATCGCCGGTTACACCGTTCGCGCCCGCCCAAGAGGCGTAGGTGGGGCTGGTACTGGCCCCGAGTTTCACCACGCGGAAGCCATCATAGGAGTAGCCGTCCCGGTTGTCGGTCTGATATTTATCGACATGGGATACGCTTGAATCCCCGTGCATCTCACCTCCCCGCTCCAAGTAGACAGAGGCGACGGGGGGGATATCAATATACTCCGCCGCGTTACCGGCCATGTCGTAAGCACCGTAGTAGCTCGGGCCGCCGCTGGTGCCGCGAGAAGTTTCCATAGTTACCCCCGGTTGCCGGGCCGACTCCAGTCGTGGTATAGGTGAGCTGGGCTACCGGTCGAGCGTCGGACTGGGTGGGGTAATCCCAATATCCCCCGCCAGGCCCCTTGTAATACGCCGCCTTGTGCCATTCGTTGTCGTTGGGCAGAACCCACGTTGCTCCCGAGTTGCGAGTAACGGTCGCGGCATTGTCGGGGACATTGCCGGAGCCGGTCAGGGTGTAGGAGCCGTCCTGCAGTCCTGTACCGTCGCTCGGCTGGCCGTTGTGCAACCAGTTGCAGAAACGGACCCCGTCCCACTTACTCATCCAGCCCACCGGCTTGGGGGCCCAGACGCTGCCCGGAACTCCGCCGTCTCCGGCGTGCGTAAAGAGGGTATAGGTATAGTTGGGGGACGAACCGCTGCGCGTGATGCCGGGGCTTTTTCCCAAGGCAGTACCCATTTCCGTCCTGTACAGCCCGTACGGGTCAGATTTCGCCGCCGCATTGAGGAATTCGACGTACTGCTCGCAGGTCACCTCGTACTTGCCGATCTGGTACTCGTAGGCCACCGCGCCGAGACTCGTAGTGTCCCACGAGCTGCCTGACCGATTGATGGTGTCATTCGCGTTGCCCGCGTCGCCAACGGTAACCATCTCGATCGTCACTGCCTGAACCGCGACGGCGGAAGCCAGCACCACGCCCGCTCCGACCGCCACAGTCAGAAATTGCTTAGACGTTTTCAAGAATACGGCGGCGCTGTCGGTGAGCAGGCTGGTGGAGTGGATCGGTTCAAGTTGATTTCTGTTAGGTCGATTGGTGTTTGTGTTTGTTTTCATCATGTTGTTGGTAATTGGTTGATTAGTCATTGTTGGTCATTGGTTGATTAGTCAGTGGTTGATTAGTCATTGGTCATCGGTCATCGGTCACTGGCAATGCAATATTCAATATTCAATAATCAATATTCAGTTGGTGGTTGTGGTTGTGGTTGTGACCACCACTCAGTGGTCAGTAATCAGTGGCAAGCAATAATCAATTTTCAATATTCAATAATCAATGGTTGTTGGTTGTTGGTTGGATGAAGTTTGCCATTGGTTGGCCGGCGGGGGACGGGGGAGCAAAGCTGAAAGTTGAAATAGAACAGGAAGAGGAGAGATTTTTGATTTTGGATTTTTGATTATTGATTTTTGATTGCAGGCCGGGAGGTGCGGCTGGGGCGTGAGACGGGTGCCGGCAAAGCACGCGGAATTGCGCGGAGGGGAGCACTGGCGGAAGCCGCGACACGCCAGGTACCGGAACAAGGACAGGCGGCGGGAATGTTCGCCGGGGTGCTCAGCGCGCGGGACCGTTCTAACATATGAGAGCGAAGAGCGAAGAGCGAAGAGCGGAGAGCGGAGAGCGGAGAGCGGAGAGCGGAGCTGTGGTCAGCGCAGCGGGCTTGGGGATGTCTCACGGACTGAGTCATGGAGAGAGTGGGAAGGGCGGATGGAGGAATTCCGACGATCAGGGCCTCATTCAAAGATTTTTTTTGGCGGACTCAAGGATTATTTTCGGGTATTTGAATTTTGGAGGATAGCCGTCCCGGCTGTCTCGGACAACAGGGCGCGTTCGGCGAGCTCAGCCGAGCCGTCCCGCCTGTTGGAATTCCGCTATGGAGATGAGATATCCGGCAGACGGAGCGGGACGCTCCGGGCACGGTCTGGCGCGGGACGCGCCAGCCACGCTGCGATTGCGGCGTCCCGCCTGTTGGAATTCCGCCACGGAGGTGAGATATCCGGCACGCGGAGCGGGACGCTCCGGGCACGGTCTGGAGCAGGATGCTCCAGCTACGCTGCGATTTCCGCGTCCCGGCTGTTGGCTCAGGGATTCCGCCACGCAGATGAGACCGGGATCAGAACGCGGCGTTGGGGAACTCGGCAAAAACCGGCGCAGCCGTGACGGGCATGGCCGCAGGCAAGCCACGGGGCGCGGTCAGAACATAGGTATGGCGGCTCATTGGCTGGCGAGGGAGACTCGCGCTCCGGCGTGAGACACGCATCCGCAACTGGATTCCTGATAGTTTGTCTCACAAATGATCCTGCCCACGCGTCCAATATCTCCATGGTTTGAACAGAAGCCCGCAAAGGACGCGAAGGATTATACAACACGCAAGCAGCTCTTCCTTCGCGAGCTTCGCGTCCTTCTGTTAAAAATCCTCATCTCTGGGGGTCAGTCCGCGCATTGCAACAATTCAACCAGTTCATGGACTCTTACAGCCGCTTCAGAAAAACCAAGCGGTCATCGTCGGTTTCAAACACCATCTTCCCGCCATCGCCACGGGCCATGACATGATACACCGCTCCCGGATACTGGAATCTCAACGTCCGCGTCATGCCATCTTCTCTACCATTGCCGCTCCCGCGTCTATCCTCATTTGTCGCGATGCGCGGCCCCGTTTTCCGCACATGGGCTTTCATGATTACTTTGCATGCTCGGACTGCCGAATCTGGAAGGCGTAGATTTTCGCGTTTTTCAGCGTGAATCGCAGCCGCACTTGTTTGCCTTTCAGCGACGAAAGGTCCGCTTGGCCGTACCATTCCGGCTCCAAACGCAGCTTGTCTGGATCGCGATACAATTTGGCGGCATCGCCTGAGAAACCAGGAATCTCACTGCCGTCGGCATCGAGCAGTTCTACCTTCACGTAACCGCCCGCAGCGTCAACATTCACCTGCACCTTGTCACCCTTCAGGGCGAACGGTTTGGTTAGCACGGTGCCAGGCTCTTCCTTGGCTTCAAGGTAAAAAAAGCCGTCAAGTCGCAACTTGGCCAGCGCCAGTCGAGCGTCCCACTTACGGGCGCCCCAACGCTCATTGGTGCCGAGGTAGTAGATCCAGTGCTCGTCGTCGTGGGTGATGATATTCGATGGCGGACGAACGCAGTCCTTGTCGAAACTTCCGTCTGGACCTCGCGGGATCAGAGTCTTGCGAGGGTAGGCAGCCACCTCGAAATCGAAGTTGGTAGCATCACGTGACGGGGCCACATAGAATTCCCAAACCCCCTGCTCATGACGGGTCAGGAAATCCTGCTTGCCCTCGGGCACGGGAACGTCGGTTGCAACCAACACATCGGTCAATGCGAACCAGATGCCCTCGTAGTACCAAAGGGGCATCGTGTGAATCTGTCGCTGTGGCGTTCCTTTACTTCCCGGAACGATGCTCCTGTCCGGATCATTCAGGATGAATTTGGTCAGTGTCTTCCAGGCAGACGGATGGTTGATCAGATCGTTGTCCTTGTCGTGCGCCATGATTCGGACGCCCCGCAGTTCGCCAACTCCCCCCCCCGCCCCGTAGGCCTCGCGGCAGGGCAGCAGATAGCATTTTCGGTTTTCGTCCCAGACAATCTGATTGCTGAAATCCGCCGCCCGACCCGTCACCGGCTTGCCGTTGTTGTAGGACTTCCATGTGATCCCATCGGCCGAATAATCCAGGCGAGTCATGGTGCCGTGGTTTCCCTCGCCACCGTAAGAGAAGTAAGCAGCTTTGTACTTCTCGGCGTGTCCGAGGGGGAGGCTCGAATCGATCGACACGTTGATCCCATCGAGACCGCCGCCGGGATTGACGATCACGAGGTTGCTTTTGCCGTTTCTGGAAACCAGCGGCTTTGTCCAGATCATTCCATCTTTCGACTCGGCATAAGCCAGTCCACTGCCGGGGCGTTTACTTGCCATGTACCACAGGCGAAACATCTTCTTCCCGGCGTCCCAGTGTGGCGAGATAAACCAACAAAATGCGGATTCGCCGAACTCGTAACCGGCGCCACCATCCGGACCGTCGTGGACCTCGCCCGTCTGAAAGTCCGTCGGCAATGATGGTTTCAGGACAACGCCGTACTTTTTCGCACGGCCCGCCTCGCGCGTGATACCTCGCATTTCCGCGATGACATAGTCGTCGACAAAAAGCTGTTTCTGCAAACCGATAGTTAGAGGTTCTGCCGCGACACCAGGAATCGAAAGACAACTCGCAAGAATAAAAACCATCCATATCCATCCAGTGCTACAGCGCAGGACGCTCGACACGACGCCATTCGCACGCTTGTCACTGCTTTTGTGGAGCAAGAGGCGCCTATGTTGCGCTGTAGTACCAGGCAACCAATTGGATTTGAATTCCGTTTCCAGCTTGTTAGATCTTTTAATGACAACTTCCTATTGTTAGAACATTGCTTTTGAGGTGAAGGCCGATGGAAGAGCCGGTGGCCGGACCCTGGTCTTTATACACAATTCCGGGAAACGATTCCTCGCTTGGTTTTCAGCGCGGGTTGGTTTTCCAAGGTCGCGGAGCGACCAAGATGGTGATCGGAGATCCAAAAATGTATATAAAGACCAGGGCCGGACCGGAGAGCTGGTATCATGGGGGTTGATACTGGAATCTCAACGGCTTCGCCATGCCAGTTTCTCTTCCATTGCCACTCCCGCGTCAATCCTCATTTGTCGCGATGCGCGGACTGACCAGAGAGACCCCGGCCCGGGGAAGGCGGCTCATGCTTTGGCGAGTCTGGAGACTCGCGCTCCGGCGCAAGACACGCTTCCGCAACTGGATTTTTGAAACCTTGACCTTCGCTCAGGGAGCCTTGGGCTGTGTCTCGGCGGGCTTTTCCGCCGGGGCATCCTTCGCTGCAAGCAGCACTGCCCGATCGACCTGGACGACGGATATTTTCTGGCAGTAGTCCTGCTTCCCGTTTTCGAACGCGCAGAGGATTTTGCCATCTTTCGTCACGGCCAAGTCGGAATAGCCCGACAAGCCCTCATTGAGAAGGAGGGCGTGCGGCCAGGTGCGTCCGTCGTCGCCGCTCAAGCGCAGGGTCATTTTGCGTCTGGCCCAGAGGTTGAAACCGCCCGCGTGGGATACGCCCGGGTTGAGGAACAGGATCTCCTTTTCGTTCAGGCTGTTCATGCTTCCCTGACAGGCCGGACAGGGCAGGTTCTTGTCGATGACCGGCTTCGACCACGTGATGCCGGCGTCGGCGCTGGTGGAGGTTACCCGGTGGCCTAGGGCGTAGGCGCCGCCGGGGCCGCCGGCCCGCATGTTCATCAATAAAGACCCGTCGCTCGTCTCAACCACGGTGGGTTCGCCGACTGAGAAATCGGGCACGCTGGGGATCAATCCTCCGGGCACCCACGTCTTGCCGCCGTCGTCGGAATAGATGATGCCATCGCCGCCGGCCGGTTTCCCATCCACGGTCCGGCCCACGCCGCACGGCACCACCAACCGTCCCTTGCGCGTCTGGATTCCGTGGACGGGCCCCACGAAGATTCCCACCGGCGAGCCGCCGAAGCCCTTCAGGAAGTTTTTGTCCGAGTATGCCTTGACGGTTGGCGTATCCGATGTGACGACCATCGGGGACCACGTCAGCCCGTCATCGGTGCCGCCTTCTTCGTGGATGACCACCTGTTTCGACCAGGTTTTGCCACCGTCCTCGCTGCGCTTCATGAGCTGGTCGATGTCTCCGCCGTCTCGCCGGCTGTTCTTACGGCCTTCGCTGAACAACAGCACGGTCCCCTTGGCCGTGACCACCATGACCGGGATGCGGTAGGTGTGATATCCGTCCTGCTGCCCGACGAACGCGTCCACTCGGAAGTTCACGTCCTTTTCGGCAGCATGCAGGGGTGCGGGTGAAACCGCGATGGCGAGCAACGCGGACAAACAACAAACGGTGGCAGGGTAGTATTTCATGGCTGATGGTTTTAAGGTAAGGGTTCGCATGATTCGCAATAGTGACTCAGCAGAATTTCCTATCACGCCAAGCGCAAGGAAAATCCTGCTTGCCTTTAAAATCAATGTGGCTGGGCATCCCATTCGGCGGGCGTCATCATCTTCCAGTACACGGTATAGCGCTGATGGTGAAGATTTGCGAGCGGGATGAGAGACACCTCCTTTGGCTTGCCAACACCCACCGTTTGGAATCGCAGGGCTTCACCCGGATCCCGCTTGAGCCAAGCCGATGGATCCTGCGAAGCGCCGACAAGTGACGGCACGACCGGTGCCTTGTTGTTGGCATGGGCGACGTTGTTGCCGC
>JAPLUJ010000350.1:0-4079 GCA_026397695.1 Verrucomicrobiota bacterium
GGCGCGACTGAGGTCGGCATCGCAGATCACCACAAAAACCCGCGGGAAGCCGCCAAGGTCTGCGGCAATGGCCGAGGCATAAAATGACGTGAGCACAGGCAGTGGTGTTTTCCGGAGGCGGGATAGAATCCCACCACAAAGCCCCTTGCTCACCAACCACGAGAGTAGCCGCACTTGTGGCGATGGCCGCGCCCGGTTCTGGACGGGATCCATCGGCGGAATATAGAGCAACCAGTCGAGTTGCTTGAACAAAAGGCGGCCTAGCAGCGGCAGCCGTTTCAGGCGGGATAGCCATTCATACATCGCGAGCAGTTGCTTCCAGAGGCGTCGTTCTGCCGGTGACGCCTCTGGGTCGCTTTCCAGGGAAATGATCCCGTCCCGGGCGATGTCACGGAAGGGGTGAACCGCCCGCTGGTGGCCGTAGCCCATTACCGCAGTGATGACCCAGGCTTGCGGTGGTTCCATCTGGTTGTTAGAATGTCGCGTTCAGAAATGGCTGTTGGCACGGCTGGCTGGCGCATGCCGCCTTCCGCGGCGGGCGTCACCCCTGGCTGCAGTCAACCCCGTCCGGTCCCGCCGGACGGGGTCTTTCAGCATCCATCGAACGCCACAGCCAAGCGGCATGTTATTCCTGGAGAAAATCGTAACCAGGAACGTCATGAAACTACCGCGCAGGCAGGCCGACGCAACGGTTGTTTTGCGTCAATATTGTCATTATAGGGGTGTTCAGTCGTTGCTTTGCTCATGTTCGCGTTGTGCGCGGCGAAAGGCTTCCAATTCGCGTTTGAGCGGTTCCCAATAGAGCCGGTCCTTGTCCTGTTCGGCGCGGACCTCGGCGTCAAGGGCGGTGCGCAGCGCCGGCAAATCCCCGACCCTTGCCAGGGCGAGCAAGGGTCGGTTGGCATGGAGCCGCGCGGTTTCCATGGGGAAGCGCGAGACGAGTTCGACAAGGCGCTCGGGCGTGCGGCTCTCGGTGAGCCAAAAGAAAATCCGTTCAGGTGTGGGTGCGTGCCCCTGCGCTTTGTAATGTCCCTCGAGGAGTGCGCTGATCATGGGCCAATCTTTTTCCCGCTGGGTTTTCTTGGCATTCACGAGATCGGGAACGGAGAGTAAATGAACTTCTCCGCCGCTGTCAGTGATGAGGGTGGTTCTTCGGTCCCACAGCACTTCAAATGAAGGAAGATCCCTTAAGCGGGTCATCACATCGATTCTCAATCCCTCAACCCCCACCGCACGGCAACGGAAATGAACGGCATGTCCCCTCTGCAACACCTCGGGGTCGAAACGTGGCACCGCAATGCGGACAGCTTGGAGATCATCCAGAGCCGCGTGGAGTCCCAGAAAATTGGCAGCATCCGCAAGGACGAGAAAATCCACGTCCTTGCTAAACTGCGCCGCGCCATAGAACACGCAAGCCTGGCCGCCCATAAGCAATGCCTGAACCTGATGTTTCTGCATCGTCAAAAGGACTTGTCGGATCGGGGTCTGCATCAAGGGTTCCTCCCATGGCTAGATATTGGGCGAAAATATTCTCACTTTCCAGGAAGCGCTCGAGCGGAGTGAGCATTGCCCATTCCTGCCATTCCTCCGGCCAGTCTTCGAATTTCACGCGGCGAATCTACCCTCATCCGCTGGACTTGTCCACTCGTTCCCGCGCTCTCCATCCCAAGCAACGCAAACACATCAGAGGCGGCGTTCCGCCGGTGATGACTCAGGGTCGTTTTGCAGGGAAACGATCCCATCCCGGGCGATGTACCGGAACGGATGAACCGCCCGCTGGTGGCCGTAACCCATTTCCGCTGTGATGACCCAGGCTTGCGATGGTTACATATGTTTGTTAGAATGTCGCGTTCAGGGGTGGTGGTTGGCATAGCGGGTTCGCGAATGCCGCCATCCGGCGAGCGTCATCCTTGGCTGGGCTCACCCGCCCGGGCTGGCCGGACGGGGTTTTCAGCAACCATCGAACGCTACTTCCATGTGCAAGCATCTGGTTTCAGCAACTACCATCGTTATCCATGGGGTGGCCAAGGACGTGATGAAATTAGCATGCGGAGTTATACTTCCGCCATGCCTGGTTTGCGACAATATCGCCATGAAACGCAATCGTCATACGATTCCGCCTGACAAGCGCCAACGCGGCGCGGGGCCTCGGTCTTTGCTTCCACGAGCAGATCATCGGGAAGATCGAGCGTGGTCTTCATGACTGTATGGTTCACGGGGCGGGGTTCAACGAGGGCAGGCGTGCTTCGATCTTGAAAAAACCCCTTCCCGCGCGGCGGGAAGGGGTTCTGATGAGCTGCGGTGTGGGGGGGGGGCCGTTCATTTCACCACCTTAAGGCGACCGAACAGCTTGGTATTCGTGCCTTTTGGAACCGAGACGGTCACCGCCTGGACCTGGTTGGGCGGGGTGCCGGTGCTGGCTCCCACCGTGACATAGCCAACCGTGCCGGGGGTCGTAGGAATCGTGATCGGTGTGTTGGTCGTCCAATCGACCAGATCGGTGCTGTATTCAAAGACCTGAGTCACCTCGCCTGCCGAATCGGCACGACGGGTGAAGTTGAAAACATAGTTCGAACTCGAGGCATTCAGCGTCGGCAGGATAGCCTGACCGGACACCGCCGGATTGCCGTTGAGCACGAACTCCAACACGTTGGCAATTCCGTCCTTATCAGGATCCGCGCCTTCCGTGCGGTCTGCCTGATTGGTCAGCGGCGGATTGAAAGTGCCGATCCATGTGGTGAAGTTGGAAGACGACGCGGCGTTGGCGCTAACCACACCGGTGGAGGAGATGGAGATGGTGGTTTCATAGGTGCCCCCTCCGACCACACCCGTCGGCGCTGCGCCGGTGTTGGTGGCGAGAATGCGTTGCAGATCGACATAGGTCTGAGCAGTGCCCTTGCCGAAGTTCTGCTGGATGCCACCGGTGATGACCGAGAATGCCGCACCCGGAACCGGGTTCCATACGGTCCAACTGTTGGTCCATGCCGTTGCATGCTGGTTGATCGTTTGATTGAGCACGCCAGCGGTTCCAATGAGGGGCACGCCGTCATTGAGCGGATCCGGGTCCGTGAAATTCCAGCCGGTCCCGGAATCAATTGGCTTGAGAACATTCTCCATGCCAACAAGCGCGTTTCCTCCGAGGCCGAGTGCGTCGCTTGGGAAGGTGTTGGCGGCGAAAAGGACACCCGTTCCCGGACTGGCCGCCGGTTGGGAAACATAGAAAGTCCGCGATGGATCCCCGTTCACCGGAGTGCGCGAACCGATCCCGCTGGTCGGCTGTTGGTTGAGGTTGGCGACGACTCCGAACCAGAGGTCGGTGCGGGTGTACCAATCGCTGCCGTAAACCGAGGAGAGGGTGGAACCGATGTTGGCGAGTGTGCCCGCATTGCCGTTGTCACGCAACGTGATCGGAGAACCAAGGTTCACAAAAACATTTTGGTTGGATCCCTGACCAGTGGTCGCCTGAAATCCAAGGATGAGATTACCGTCGGTATAGTTGAACACTGCGGCATGCAGGTTGCCAAGTGAAAGCGCGATGGCCCCGAATAGTATGATTTTCTGGTTGTGTTGTTGTTTCATGATTGTGGTTTGGAATGTGTGTGGTTGGAGTGTGTGTTGGTTGGAGGAAGATTGGGGAACAATGCTAAAGATCGCCGACAAGGCTCAAGGTGGCAGGACCTCTCTGCCGGCGGCCTGGTGATATGCGTGTATGTGATGAGCAAGCCAAACCAAGTCACCATAACGCGCGCGCATGAGTTGGTTGCTTTGGTTCACGACCTGATCCCAGTCGGCGCGGTATTCCTGGCTGTCACAAGGGAAACCGGGTTCGTTGATGGCCCGCACAAGTTCTTCGGCTTCCTGCTGGAGCAGGGCATCACGCGCCGGTTCCGGAGGGAGGAAGGAACCCGGATCGATCAAGACAAGCGGCTGCCGGGGTGGAACGGAAGATTCCGGTGGTGCCGCATGGCCGCCGAGATGCGTGGTGGAGAGTGTGGGGGATTCCGGCTGAAACATCACGGAAGTATCGTGACCCTTATTCCCGGTCACAAATGCAGGTCCGATATCGCCCTGTTCGCGGA
>JAPLUJ010000350.1:4097-15223 GCA_026397695.1 Verrucomicrobiota bacterium
CGCGGAGTGGTCGGCTGGCATTGGTGCTTCCGCTGGTCCCCTTGTGGGACGCCGCGTGGTGTGTAGCGCTATTTGAAGAATCCCCGTGCGGAACATTTCCGCCATTGGATCGGGCTTGCTGTGAAACACGGATGCCTTGAGCCGAGGGCATGGATTCCGATCGGGTTACGGCAGTGCGAACGATTGGCACCGATCTATCCGGGCAACCAGATGGCACGATTGCTGTACCAAATACACGAGGCGTGGCGGGTGACGTTTCCTCGGATTGGCGGAGCAGAGGATACGTGCACGCCAAGGCCACCACCAGCGCAAGCGATGCTACTACAAGTTTCCTCATCCTCTTTCAGATTGGGCCGGGTGGCATCGCCTTGCGGTGCAGCCACCCGGCCGGGATTGTTTGATTGGGTGATGAACTACTACCCTACCTGCCGATCAAGCGGATCAGGGATTCGGATAGTTGGTGTTCTTAATGATCGGGCCGCCGTCACCACCGGTGCGGGTAACCGACATGTTGGGGATAGCGATCGCATTCGGCTCAACGAGCGTGCCCGGGATGGCCGTACGGAAAGCCGTGTCAAAGGTGGTTTCATCGGCTGATGCGTCATTGTCGAGGTAGAACTGCTGATAGCCCCAGAGGCTGTAGAGTCCCTTCTTGACATTTTCAGCCGAGAAACTAACACCGTTGTATTTCATCTCTTTGGCACCTTCGCCGATGGCGTTGAGCGCGTCTGAGATCGTGAGGTAGCCCACGAACACGACATCCACCGGAGAACCACCGTAGGTAACACCGACCGAAGAGCGGGTAAGGAACTCGCGGACAACGTCGTTCGAGGAGCCGCCGCCATTTCCTAATTCAGTGACGGTCAGCAGCATACCGGTCGGATAGGGATCCGTGCGGGTTCCTTGGTAGGTGGCACCGAACTGGGTCAGACCGGTGCCCGAGCCATAACCGGTTTCCGAAAGGATGGTGGCACGGGTGCCGGATCCGTTGTTACGACCGGTGGCAAGCACGGTGGTGGCATCGGTGGTGTTGCCGGTGAAAAACGCGATCGGGAGCTGACCGGCTCCCCAGAGACTCCTGTGCAGTTGGTCGGTCATGTTGTTGAGTTCGGCCGGGGAACCTTCGCCAGCAAGGAACATGAACGGCACCACACCCACCGCGCCGCCCGTGAGGGAGGCGTTCGGGCGCTCGGAAAGGAGCTTGTCCACATCCGAGAACGACCACTGGGCCACCGCGTTCTCGTACTGGGCGACCTCGTTGCCGGTAGCGCCGAGGTTGTAGCCAGTGGTCGTCACCGGGTTGCCGTTGGTGAGGTCGTTGGGAAGATCGGTCACACCATTCAGGCGAATGTTGTCGTCGATGAACTGAATGGAGTTGTTGTCTTCGACATCCTTGATGCCTTGGGTGGAACCCGACCAGGAGCAGCGGACGATAATGGTGTGACCCGGGAAGGCCGCCATGGAGCCGACGAAGATCGAGCGGCTGGCTCCGCCGATGCCGCTAGTTCCGGTGTAGGCATACTGAGTGGTCCCCGCACCGCCGAGGACGGCGATGAGGGCAGTGTGCGAGGAGGCGCGGAAGGCCGTGGCTCCTGTGAGGTTGAACACTTTGGTGTCGGCGGAAGCTTGGCTGGCGATGAGGGCCAGAGTTCCGAACAGTATGGTTGATTTCATTTTCATTTGATTTAGTTGTGTTGTTTGTTTGGTTGTGTGTTTGTGGTGATGCGAATGGATTGACTGGTCATGGGATCAGGCGGAACGACGGCGGCGGAGGGCTACTCCGGCACCAGCGATAAGCGCGAGCATGGCGGCCGATGGCTCCGGAACGGAGGCCACTTGGCCGAGACTGTTGATAGAAAAGGTGGTTTCGTAGGTGCCGCCACCGACGACACCGGTCGGACTGGCACCGGTGTTGGTGGAGAGAATGCGTTGGAGATCAACATAGGTCTCAGCGGTGCCCTTGCCGAAGTTCTGCTGGATGCCACCGGTGAAGACGGTGAAAGCGGCTCCAGGGGTGGGGTTCCAAGCACTCCAGCCGTTGGTCCACTGCACCGGTTGGGTGCCTGCGTCGAGGATTGCCGCGCCGTCGGCTTGCGTCGTGAGGGTGGGAAGGAAGCCCTCCATGCCGGAAAGGGCGTTTCCGCCGATGCCCAGGGCGTCGGAAGGGTAGGCATTGGCGGCATACAGCACACCCCCGCCGATCGTTGCGGTCGGGGTGGAGGTGTAGAAGGTGCGGGAAGGATCGCCGTTCACCGGAAGGCGCGAACCGATACCGCTGGTCGGCTGTTGGTTGAGGTTGCCGACAACACCGAACCAGAGGTCGGTGCGGCTGTACCAGTCCGTACCATAGGTGGCCGAGAGCGTCGTGCTGATGTTGCCGATCGGGGTACTCCCCCAAGTCCCCGGATTATCCCGGTGATAGGTGCCGGCACCGAGGTTGAAGAAAACGTTCTTCGTGGCTCCGGTGCCTGACTTGGCCTGGAACCCGAGAATCAAGTCTCCGTCGGTGAACGAGAAAGCCCCCATGGCGGAAGGAGCGGCCAAAGCCATTCCCATACCAAGGAGCTGTATGATTTTTCGTGTTGGTTTCATTTGTATTGTGTTTGTTGGTCATATCGCCGCCCGGGGGCCGGACGGTGGTTAATTGCTTGGAAAATCATTAACCGGGGAGAGGATTAGAGGATGTCACCCGCTAACCGAAGCGAAACATCGTGACACTGTTGTCACATCTGCAACTGGCTGAAAAAGAATCGTTTGGGTCTCCTGCAAGCCGTGAATTCCGTGGCCGGGAAAGCCGCTGATAGACATTTCTTTTTCCGCTTTGGCATCGCGGAAGCAGCGATTTGCGTCACTCCGGGATAGGAACCACGAAGGACACGGAAAAACACCCCATAACAAGCAGTTAGAATGTCCTTTTGTTACCACAAAACATGCATACTGAGCAGTTCCTGAGTTGGAATACATTCAGTTAGCCGCAAAGAGGACAGAAACCAAAAAAATGAATACCATCAGACTTATTGCGTATCTTGCGCATTTTTGCGCCAAAAAAATACTGTAGGGCAAACCAAGAACTCATCAGTAAAAGCCAGGCCGCCTGCCGGGTTGGGGCGTGAATCTTCCCAGCTTTCCTTTCTTTGTTGAGCATACGTGGTTTTCATCTATTTCCCTGGAACTGTGGGAGGAATTTACGGTTATTGGAGAAACCATGGGATGGCGGGTATCACTTGAATGGGATGCGGGACCACGGTGCCGGGAGGAAGTGCTTCAAGGAGGATGAGTATCAACTCCGCGCCCGCCAGCAGGGTGCGGGCCTCCATGAGAGAGCGGGTTTCACGCGCAAGGACTTCCGAGTTGGCGGCATTGGCGCACACCTGGATGAGCAGCGTGTCGCCAGAGGGGCCGGTGGCGTGAAAATCGACTTCGTTTCCCTGTGTGGTGCGGAAGTAGTGGACATCGTATCCTCGTCGCAGCAGTTCGATGAAGACTGCGTTTTCGAGCGCATGGCCGATGTTGGCCCTGCCGGTGCGTTCATAGATCGGGATGAGTCCAGAGTCGATGGGATAGGCCTTGCGGGGGTTGACCATGCGCTGACGCTCGGATGAGGTGAGCAGTGAGGTGGTGCGGATGAGGAAAGCATCCTCGAAGTGGGCGAGAAAGGCGTGGAGGCTGTCTTTGGAAACAGGCAGGCCTTGGGACCGCAACGCATCGTGGAATTTCTGGATGCTGAAGGGTGCGCAAGGATTGCCGAGGAGGTGGCGCTGGAGCCAGCGCAGGGCGACGGGATTGGAAACCCGGTGGCGTTCGATGATGTCACGAAGCACAGCCACATCGACATATCCCTGTAACAACGGACGGCGGTCCCGCGCATCAAGCTGTTGGGCATCGGGAAAACCGCCCTCGTCCAAATAGGTCCGGAAAGCTTTTTCCAGAGTGGATCGATGGGCCTTGGGCAAATGATCCCAATCCTTTTCCGGGAGAAGATTCTGATGAAGCAACGCTTCACGAAAGCTGAAGGGGAAGACGATGACTTCCATCGCCCGACCGCGCATGCTGGTATGCACTTCCCGGCTGAGCATCGAGGCGGAAGATCCGGAGATAAAGAGGCGGATCTTCTCGGTATCGAGAACACGGCGGGCGAAAGCTTCCCAGCCGGGGATGATCTGAATCTCGTCGAGAAAAAGCGTGATGCGGGATTGATCCCGAAACTCCGGGTGAAGTTGAAAATATGTTTCAAGCAGGTAGGAGAGATCGGAGACCTCCATTCCCGCGAGGCGGTCGTCTTCGAAATTCAAATATACCAGCGATTCCCTCGGCTCACCGGATGCAAGCAGATCACCCAGGCACTGCCACAGGAAGCAGGACTTGCCGCTGCGCCTCATGCCGATGACCGCCATCGCTTTTCCCGGAACCTTGGGCAATCGAATCTCCCGCCGCGTGAGGCTCGGAATTTCGGCAACGAGCGCATCGGCAAGCTTTTCCTTGAGGTTTCTTTGGATTTCTCCTTTCACGAGGGAGAGGATAGGTGACAATCGTCCTTATGAAAAGGATAAATTGCGCCCCGTTGTTCTTCGAAACCCGATTGGCTGGCACACCGCACCACCACAGGAGGAAAGGGGACAGGAGTGCCCCCTCATTGCTGGACTTCGGAACCCTCTGCGGGTTTCTCAGTCTTCTCTTTCTCGTCGTCTTCTTCATCCTCAACCGTGCCACCGCCGCCATAGCCGATGACCTCCACGGTGATGAGCGAGGGAGCGTCATTGGCGACCTTGGTTTCGGCGCTTGTTTGGTCCTCGCCGGGTTTCTCGACCGTGTTGCCTGCTGCGGCTGACGTGTTAGAGGCGCTGGTCACCGTGCTGATACTGGGAGCGGAAGCGGCGACGGGAGCGCCGGCACTGCTGCCGCCCGCTGAGATATTGCCTGCATTGACCACGGTGACGGCGGCCAGGTTGATGTTGCCGCTGACGCGAATCCCGGCGTCTCCGGCATCGATGATGCCAGTGGGTGCGATCAAATCGACGTTGCCGGGGGCAACACCTTCCACCGTAGCCAAGACGCCGATGCCACCACCCGTGGCCAGACCGGCGAGGTCGGTTTGCACCGCGGCACTCTGCGGATCGATCACAACCCGTGTGGGTGGAGCTGCGGACACCGTGCGCGAGGAGGTGCCTGCGGCAATATCCCCTTTGGATGACCAGATGGCGACATTGCCACCCTTGAGCGTGAAGATCCGGCCAATGCCGATGCCCACGCTCTGGTCGGTGAACACGTTGATGCTGCCGCCCGACTCGGTGACGATTCCGGGAGGTGTTAGAGGGTTGCCAAGAGTGCTGTTGGCCATGTTCAAGCCGCCGCCCGGCGCGAAGATGCTGATATCTCCCCCGCTGCGGGTCCGGATGTCACGGCTTTGCGTGAGAATATCTCCTTCCCATGAGAGCGTTTCCGGGAAGAGCGCTTTGATCGCCTCGAATCCCTTGTCGTATATTCGGTAGCCCGCGCTGTCCGGATCATTGAAATCACGTCCCGTGTCGCGTAGCACGAGGTTGTAAATCGACAGCGCCATCTGCTTTTGTTGCTCCTGCGTGAGCGAAGGGTCTGCCAGATGCAACAAGTCACTGCCAGGCGTGATGTCGAGTACCAGAGTGACTCCGTCGCGCACAACTTGAACCTTCGTCACTGCACCGATGGTGATGCCGCTCAATAAGTAGGAGTCATCGTAGCTCGATACGATTTCCCTATCAGAAACCTTGAGGATCACGTCACCTGCTTGCAGTCCCGCCACATCGGCAGCTCCACCTGCTGTGACGGTCTTGATTTGGATGCCATTTTCCAAGGTCTTCGTGCCTTCGTAATCGGTCACTACGCCGAGTATCCCCTTGGCTTCCGCCAGATAGCGGTCCCCATCCGGGCTGGATGCGAACTGCGCGATGAATGATGCAAAGTCCAAATTGCTTCCGCTAAGAGTGCTGGCTGGTCCTATTCCCGCACCGAGCACAAGATCGGCACCCTCCGCAATGAGATAAGGGTTGCGGAGGTTGCCTATCGAAGTGATGCCGGTGCCGGTGCCGTCTGGTTTGTTAGGACCGATGCCGAGGTCGAGGTTGCGGCCCGCAAGAACCTGAAGCGTCCCGGGACCGGAAATCTGGATGTCCCCCGCAAGGATGGACTGGCCTGACGAAAGGACGTTACCCGCAGCAAGCGAAGCCACACGCAGCGGGCTGGACGAATTGTAGGCGATGATGTCCCGACCGGCGGTGACCGAGGTGGCGTCCGTCGCACGCGCGTTCTGAATGTAGAACGCCACATCCGTGATGTCGGTTGCCGCGGTGATCCGCGCCTGCTTCCCGGAGAAAAGCGTTAGACCCGACAAGCTTCCATCAAGCGCGTGGATCCGGACCGGATTCCCGTCATCGTCGTGGAGCCCTCCCGGGGTGTGCCGGGCCTGCCGGGTTTGCAGGACGGCATTCGTGCCGGTGATGTTCATGAATCCCGGCACCGTGTTACTGGTTAGGGCGGCGCCCGAGCTGGTTTGGGTGACGCTTGTCAGCGGCTTGAAGATCCAAGGCACGGACGCCGGATTCGCGTCTGATAGATTGATGATAGAGGACACCCAGCTTCTGACCGTATCTCCCGATCCCAGTTTGGAGAAGCCGGCAGGCTGGAGCGCGTTGACCGATCCTGCGGCGAGAAGTTCGAGCTGTCCTGTTGACGCGGGAAATGTTGTTAGATTTCCCGTCAGATTCAGATCCGCAGAATACGCAGTGATGAATAGGCTCGCGGCGGACAGCGGCCATACCGGGGCAAACGGTTCGAGGCTGGTTTCCGCCAGACGCAACCATGGCTGGAACCACGCGGCGGAGGATGCGGAACCGGCAAGCAGCAACTGGGTGTCATGCCATGTGCGCAGCATCGGCTGTGCCTGGGTTTGGCTAAGCAGGGTGACCGCGTTCCTATAAGTGACATCACCACCTAACGAAAGAGCGATGACTGCGCTGTCGGCGGAGATGGTGGAGAAGTAGGTTTTATACCAGAACTTGTTACCAACTCCCTGGGGAAGCAGGAACGGATTGCTTACGGGACCCAACAGCAAATCGCCCGCTGCGGCAAGGTCGAACGAGGACTTGCCCACGAACAACGTGGTGGGCAACCAAGTGAGAGGATCGAGTTGCGCGGTGGCGGGTTGGTTGAGGTTGCCTATCAATCCGAACGATGGTGAGCGGGTTCCATTGGTGGTGATCGATCCACCGGCATTGAGTGAGCCGCGGCCCCGTTCCACGTAGTAAACTCCGCCGTTGATGTCATTGCCTGCGGTGACGCGAAGATCGCCGCCATCGAGTTCGACGAATGCCCCGGCCGAGGGGATTCCCCGCGCGGCACGCGCGTTGGTGGGAATCGCCGCGCCCACGTTCATGATGTCATGCCCGGCGGTCAGGGTGATATTGCCGCCGCCGAGCGCACCCACGTCTTGGAAGAAGTTGCTGAAGTCCACCCACCAGGTGGTGGATGCGGCGGTATCGGTGGTGGAACCGAAACCACTTCCGATCCGGATTCTGCCAGCTTCGCCATTGGCATCCAGATAGCCGCGCCGGTAGAGCCAGTTGTTAGGCATTTGTCTGGATGAATCATCGATGAGGCCCGCATTGTTGCGGGTCTTGCGCTCGATATTTCCGCCGGCGGCGATGGTCACGTTGCCTCCAGCCATGCTGTATTGGGCGAGGTAGTTTTGCTGCGCTGATCCGAGGTCGCCCTGTTGCACGTTGCGGTCGATGATAGGGGTGACAAAATCGTTCGGGTTGATGATGGTGGTGGCGTCTGCAAGGCGGGTGCCTGCGGTGTAGATGGAGGCGAATGGATTGAGCAATTGCAGATTCCCGCCGGTGCTGATGTCGATGTCACCGGAGCCGGTGCGGATCACCTGGAAGAGGTTGGTGATGAGGGACGAGGTGCGGGCGTTGGCACCGCCGGTGATGGTGGCCGCCCCGGCGTTTTTGCCAAGTTGCAGCAGGCCGGATGATTCGCCAAGCGCGGCAGCCGGCCTAACGGAATGATAATCCGCCGCTGCCAGATCGGCTCCTGCGGCCATGCGCAGGGACCAGGATTGCATGTTGGCTGGCAGGAGCGGATTGTGGGCCATCAGCGGTGCCAGCCACAGGCTCGTGCCACCGGAGAATCCATCGCTCAGAGCGTTGAAGAATGTGAGGTTTTCCGATGCCCGGAGGGTCAGCACACCTGCGGCGCTTCTGGGTCCGAATCGGAATGTTTCCAGATTCCAGTCGCTGGCTGCGGTGGAGTTGCTGGCACCGAGTGTGAGGCTTCCGTTCAGATTGTATATCTCCGCACCGGGAGCGAGGATCAAATCAAGTGCTGGCTGGAGCGAAGTCAGGCGACCGAGCATGGCGGTGTAACCAGCGGTGGCGGGGCCTGCCGCTCCGAGGAAGGCGGTCGCGTCGGATTTGATGCTGTTTTGCAGCGTCGAGGTGATGGTTCCGATTCCCGTTAGACCATAAAGTTTCACCCCTTCCACGAGGATGCTGGAAGCCCCGGTGATCGAACTGCCGATGGTGTTGATCAGGAGGTCGGTGTTGGCGGCGTTGCGCGGGGCGCGCAGGTGCAGGGTGCCGGTGAATTTTCCGAGCGTTTCGCTGCCAGCGTTCGCCTCGGCGACGGATAGATTGATGGTTGAACCGGTTTGGAGGTCCAGGGTTGCCGAGGTTTGAACGAGGCCGTTGTGTTGATTGCCAGCTTCGAGAGTGACGGAGCCACCTTTACCGGCGGAATCGAATTTCGCAGCGGAGGCGTTGAGCAACGAGCCACTGGCCAAGGTCAGACTGCCATGGGCTTTGAGATCGATGACTCCTCCGGTGACACCCGATGCGTCGATGGTGTTAGAGACCGTAATGTTTCCGGAATCGGCAGAAACCCGATAGGAGTGCGCGGTGGCAGGGCCATCGATGTTCACATTGCCGTTGCGGACGCGGTAATCGCGGGCTTGGGTGAAACTACCAGCATTCAAAATGGCATCAAGAGCTGTTAGACTGCCGCCCGTGATCGAACCCATATCAAGCGAAAATTTTCCTTTTTCACCGGTGTCTCCTGCGGTGCCGATAATGACACCTGCCAGATCCAGAGTGCCTGAAGGAGCTTTGACTTGGATAGTCCCGGCATTGCCGCCGCCCTGCTTGGCGGAAACATTGATGGTGGCCGCCGCCTGAACGCTCACTGAACCGTTGTCTGCAACGAGATCCACCGTACCACCACTGGTATAACGGATAGTATCTATGAATGTGGTGGAAGTTCCCGCCAAGTCCAGAATCGTGGTGGCCGTATCGCCCACTGTGAGATCGCCGGAAGTGGCACGCAAGGTGAGTTTTCCGCTAGGCAGGGTGATATCGCCATTCACCTTCACACTGCTTCCCTGAAGGGTGAGGTCCGCGCCAAAACCGCCGTTGAACGGGGCGGGGCGGGTCACGGCGGGCCGGACAAGCTCAAGCGCTCCGTGGGAACGGATCTGATAGTTCGAGGCGCTGGCCCCGGTGAGGCGCGGAGTGACCAGATCGAGGTCTCCGGCCACATCAAGAGATCCGTGACTTTCAGTTAGAATGCCTGCGGTCGCGGCCAGAGTCACATCCGCATACCCATCCAGTTGAATGGCGTTGGCACCGAGTGTGATCTGGTCCGCATCGAAGGTGACGGATCCTGATAGAGGAGTGGTCAGGAGTGCGGGTGTGGCGGTGTCGGCACTGTTTCCAAGCATCAGACGGTTTGCGGAAAAGGTGACTGTGCCGCCAGTGGTGTTGAAGCCGCGGAGAGTGGCCGCCTGAAGCGATAAACTCTCGAAGTTCCGGGATCCCACCGCGCCCGTGCCATAGACGTCGATGGTGGAATAGCTCAGCAGGGCAAGCCGTTTGGCGGAGCTTTGCAGGCTGGTAAACGCATTCCCCGCGAGCACCAGGCCGGTGGTGGGATTGAGGATTCCCGGGTTGTCCAGACTGATACTGATTTGACCGCTGTTGAGCGCGACGCCATCCGCAAGCAGGCGGGCGGATTCGGAAAGGCTCGTGCCAGAAGTGGAGTCGAGCACGATGCTTCCGCCGGTGAGGATAACCCCGGGGCGGAGCGTGAGTTCCGGCAAGACGGATGTGCTGGTGGCGCTGCGTGAGATGCTGCCGGAAGCATTGGCGCTCACCCGAACGAGCGAACCGTTGCCGCTGCCTGCGGTGCCGGCACTGCCCAGCAGCAGGGTGTCGAGGGAAAGATCATCATCCTCCGTAGAGGTGATCTTCGAGTTTTCACCGAGAGTGAGTTTTTCACGGGAGACCAGAACGACGTCGTTGCCGGTGAGAGCTGTGCCAGCGTTGTCGAGGGTGACATTCGCCGAGTTCGCGGTGACTGAAACGCCATTCGAGTTGAAGCTAAGGAGGCCGCCTATCAGCAGGCTTTCGGCGCCAAAGCTATTGAGGGTTTCCACGCTGAGAACCAAGCCCGCGCCAGTCACAGCGGCACCTGTTGGATTGATGAGAATGTCTGACGAGCTGTTGATGTCTATCAAACTGCCGCGTCCGGAGGTAGGCGCGAGCGATGAAACCCGCCCTCGCAGGGCCATGCTTGAAGTACTGGAGAAAGCGAGGTATCCAGCATCCACCGGCAGGCGTGGAACTGTGAATTCACGGGAGATGGCGGCCTCCCTCAACACGGTGTTTGCCAGCAGATCCTGATACTCGGCACGGGTACGGAAGACCTCGGCTTGGGCAACCTCGAAACCGCCGATCAGGGTGGGGCCGGTGCGTGATGGGTCGAGATTGTTGGAACGATAACCGGAAACGATGGACGCACCGTCGGGCGATGTCACCGCCCCGTTAGGCACAATGGACTTTGGCGTGATCAACAGCGCCCCGGGAAGCAGTGCGTAACGGGCGGGCAGCAGCGTGTAGGTTCCTGCCGCTAGATTCTTGCTGGCGGATAAAGTGATTTGGTCACCTGCTTTGAGTGAGGCATTCGTGTAGCCCGGCGCACCGCCCAGATTGACAGCGGACGAGTCGGTATTGAATGGAGCGTAAGGACTGTAACTGAAACCGTAACCCGGAATGACCGCAAAGCTGCTAGACGAGGCGAGAATGTCGGTGCTCCCG
>JAPLUJ010000625.1:0-581 GCA_026397695.1 Verrucomicrobiota bacterium
GACGTCCTGCACAAAACGGTGCTTCTCGTCCACCTTTGTCCAGTCCAGCAGGTTCGTGGAGGTCACAAACATGATGTCCTGTTTGTCGCCGAACCATTCCGAGTAATTCATCACCCACCGGTGGCTCGTCTCGAAGTCCGGTGCCTTCCAGATATGTCCCGTGCCCATCCACTTGACGCCTTCACGAGGTCTGACCACCACGCCGTGTTGCTTCCAGTGGACGCCGTCTTCGGAGGTGGCCAACTCGTGTCTGTCCCAAAGCGCGAAGGTTCCGGCCAGATAATACATGTAGTATCGGCCATCATGGTAATACATCCAGGTGTCCCAAATCTTGCCCTTGTGCAATGGGGTGAAAAATCCGGCCTGGATCACGGGGATCCCGGATGGATCGTTGGACATGCGGACATTATCTCCCTTGCCCGGTTCGGCGTGTGCCCCCAGTCCCATGCCGAACACCGCCTCGCCGGTTAACACTTTTCCTAGCGATATTCTATGCATCATTTTTCTCTTGTTTTAACTTTGGATGGAAATACTTGGAATTCCTCGTATCGTCGAAGTGGTTGATGCTACGGGGAGGCCTC
>JAPLUJ010000625.1:595-1891 GCA_026397695.1 Verrucomicrobiota bacterium
TGGTGTTCCTGTTTTTGTTCCCTTTTCCGCGATGAACGATTTCCGAAGAATTCTAGTGGCCAGCGACAAGTTCAAGGGTTCGCTGTCCTCTCTTGCGGCCTGTGCCGCCATTGCCCGTGGCTTGGCCCGACGGTGGCCGGAAGCCGTGATCGAAGCATGCCCGATCGCGGACGGCGGTGAGGGTTTCGCCGACGCACTGGCAGGTCCGCTGCATGGTCGCTGGGTCGAGGCACCATGCCATGATGCACTCGGTAGGCCAATCCAAGCCCGCTATCTGGTGGCCGAAAGCGCCGGGGGCACGCTGGCGGTCATGGAAATGGCAGCCGCATCCGGCTTGTGGAGGATCGCGGCCCACGAACGCGACATTCTGCGGGCCAATACTTTCGGCACAGGCGAGTTGATGCGCCATGCGGTCGAGCATGAACAGGTCCGGAGGATCATCCTCGGCATTGGCGGCAGCGCCACCAACGACGGCGGTGCCGGCATGGCCGCAGCCCTCGGGGTGCGCTTCCTCGATCCTGATGGCCTGCCGCTCGACCCTTCGCCAGGAGCCTTGGCGAGTAGTCTCACAAGGATCGATAATTCCCAACGCATCCCCCTGCCGCCGGTGACGGTGGCGTGCGATGTGACCAGCCCGTTGTTAGGGCCAGCAGGTGCCACACGGGTCTTCGGGCCGCAAAAAGGGGCGGACGAGTCCAGCATCCCTATTCTGGAGATGGCATTGGAGGCCATGGTGAAAGCCTCGGGCGGCGAGGTTGCGGCGGCACTCCCGGGATCGGGTGCGGCTGGTGGCTTGGGCTTCGGCTTGCTTCATTTCGCCGGTGCCACCCTGGTGCCGGGCTTCGACCTCCTCGCCGGTCTAACCGGCCTCGCAGATCGGGTCGCGGCGGCCGATCTCGTCGTGACCGGCGAAGGCAGCATTGACGCACAAACGCTGACCGGCAAAGGCCCTGCCGGAGTTGCCCGTCTGGCCCGCTCGCACGGCAAGCCGGTCTGGGCGTTCTGTGGTCAGGCCGATCCCGCCGTGCGTGGCGTCAAGACTTTCGACCGGGTGGTCGATCTCGCTTCCTCCGGACTTCCGATAGAGACCCTGCTGGCCGACGCTGCCCGCTTGCTGGAAGAAGCCGCCGCCGCTTGAAGCTCCCAGGTCAAGCCATTCGTCCGTACCTTCTACCATGGTTTTCCCAGCAAACCCGCAACATGCGCCCTCCAGATCCCGTAGTTCCTACCTATGAATCGCACACCCATGATCGCCCTGCTTGCCGCCCTAGCCGCAGTTCACATCGCCGCGGCCGC
>JAPLUJ010000748.1 GCA_026397695.1 Verrucomicrobiota bacterium
AAGGAGGAAATCCCCGGGTTGTCCGTGCCTCTGACAGGAGCCATGGATCTGGTGGAAGGCAACTTCACACCGGTCGATTTCAAATCGGCCGCCGCCAAGCCCGACAAGGCGAACGCGGCGTTCGATCATGAAATCCAGCTTGTCTCCTATCAACTGCTCATGGAGATCGCCACCGGCCAGGTCCCTCCATCACTCGACCTCGTGTTCCTGGTGAAAACCAAGACCCCGCAGGTGATCCGGGTTTCATCCCCGCCCGCCGGTGAACACCGCAAGCGCCGGGTCATCGCGTTGCTGGAGACCGCCGTCCAGGGCATCGCCGCCAACCGCTATCATCCGCAACCCGGCATGCAGTGCTCGTGGTGCCAGTACAAGAACGAGTGCATGGCCTGGCTTCCCGGCCAGGTGCTGGCGGAAAGGAGGGCCGCATGAAAGCGCCGCTCACCGCCATGCTCCTGGTGCTGCTGCTGGCGGCATGCTCATCGCCCGCCGGTCCTGCCCCGATCGACATGGGACCGGTAGGAGACGGCTTGTCAGTTATTGGTTACGCGCTCATCGGCATGGCGGTGGTCATCACCATCGGCCGCTTCCTGAATAAAGAGCCATGAAACCAATGATCTATATCCATGTCTTCGCCGGCATCTCGATCACCGCCCTGTGTCTCCAAATCATGAGCGACTTCTGGCTGCCCCTGATCCTCGGAGCGCTGGCCATGTTCGTCGTCGCCATGATCCTGCGGAAATAACCGAAATAACAAAACCCGCCACGCCAAGCGCCCGCCCGTTCCTCGTAATGCGGCGGGCGCATCATTTTCCAATAAACCCAACCCCATCCCCCAACCCCCAACCCCAACCCTGACAAACATATATCATTATGAATCCGAACAACCAGCCCCCAAACCAGAACCTCCTCGACGCCGTGTGCCGCCGTGGAGTCCTTGTCGCAACCTCCGTCCGTTACTGGCGCGGTTGCAAACGCCTCACCCCCGAAGACCTCGGGCTTGATCCCGCACATGTCTCCGACCGGCTCATCCAGCTCGGTCACAAAAGGTTGATCCCGCGTGACGCGCTCCAGGCATTCGCCCTGATCGAGTCCCGGGTCCAGGCCACCGTTGAAAGTTCGAGTTTCCCGTTCCTGGGAGGCATCGGACGCTTTGTTCCGAACCCGCGCCTGGCCGATCTGAAGGACAATCTCGGCAAGCTGGAGAAAGAGTTCTACCAAGCCACGCTTGACTTTGTGGGCGGCTACACGCCGCTGCGTGAAAACGCGATGAACGAGTGGCGCGAAGCCGCCCGGCATATGAACGGCGACGCCGGCCAACTCATCGCCACCATCGAGCAGTCGTTTCCACCCGCCGGTGAAATCGCCAAGCGCTTTGCGTTTGAGACGCGGTTGTTCCAGATCGCGGCCCCCGACAGCATCAGGCTGGAGGTGGTCGAAGGCATGGCCGAAATCGCGGTTGCCGATGACCGCCGGCGCATTGCCGAGGACGCGTCACGCCGCCTGCAGGCCGACCTCGACGGGTTCATCCGCGAATCCGTTGCCTCCATGCGCGAGGAAACGGCAAGGCTCGCCACCAAGGTGCTCGCCACCATCGACGGCTCGGAGAACGGCGTCCACCAACGGACATTGAACCGCCTCACCACGTTCATCGACAGCTTCCGTTCCCTGAACTTCGCGGGTGACCAGCAGTTGGAGGCGACGTTGGAAAAATTCCGCCGGGACCGGCTCACGCGCAGCGCCGAGGACTACCGCAATGACAGCGGTGCCATGGCCAGCCTCACCGACGGCCTGTCCCGTCTGCGTGAAAACGCGGTGCAACTTGCCCGCAGTGATGCCCGCGAGGTCATTGCGCGTTTCGGCCAGATGGGCGCGCGCAAGCTCGCGGCTGTCAGTTGAATGCAGCATTGAATCAACTTCCGGGAGTCCTGTTCACGCGGGGTTCCCGGAAGCGGGGCCGTATCCATGGATTCAACTTGTAGCGGCCTGCCTGTTGATCCAGCTATCTCTTGTGCCAAACAATCACTGGAGCGAGTTTCCTATTCAGACAATCGTTTACGCGATAAGGACCATGATCGGGAGATGTGTTTGCATCACCCTCGCCATCGCCCTGGGTTTCGGGGTCGGAACCGTGCTTGTCGATCACTCCTGGTCGGGTTTCGTCTCCGGCACCTTGATGTTTCCCGCCACCGCCGCCGTCAGCATGTTCATGAGTTATGGAATCCTGGTGTTCCTTGTCATTTTCGCATACGCAATATGCTCCATTGTGCTTGAGATGTCCGAATGGACGCTTCTCATTCCGTTCTTCCTCTGCATCTGGCTTGGTTATGACATCACGGACTATCAACTGAACCGGAGTCCGATGGCCAGGATCTTGAAACAGGTTAACGCAAGCCTTGAGAAGTCCGCCAAGGAAGACAAGAAACAACCGCCCGTCACCCCCAACCAAAAGCCAGCACCATAGCAGGTGGGGGAATAACCAACACTTTCCCAAGCCCGCCCGGCACCAGGCCACGGCGGGCTTTTTCGTGCCCATGCACGGACAGCAATCCCTCTCACACACCACGCCATACCATCACCCGACACGCCGATCCCGTCCCGTCACGCTGATTATTCAACCACCACCCCTTCCAAAACTCCCGAAACCCCCGAAACCCATACGCACCGCAGGGAGGGCGGCCTGTTCATCACGGGCCGCCCTTTCCGCATCGAACCATTTGAACCCCTTCACCTCCGTCCACAAATAACCCAAAACTCACAACCAAAAACAAGTAACAACAAATGTCCCACTTCACCACCATCCAGACCCAGATCCGGGATCTTGAGGCCCTGCAAGACGCCTGCGTCGAACTCGGGCTCACGTTCCTGCCGAATGCAAATTGCCGCGGCTACGCGGGCGTCACCCGCCAGGCACCGCACGTCATCAAGCTGAAAGGCCCTTATGACATCGCCGTGGATCCATCGCCCGAAAAGGACGGCAGTTATGGCCTGACCACCGATTGGTGGGACGGGCACGTCGTCAAGGAGGTCGGTAGCGGCTACGGCCGCCTGCTCCAATCCTATGGCGTGCACAAAACCCTGCGCGAGGCCCGTGCACGCGGGTTGCGCACCACCCGGCGGGTTGAGGCCGATGGCTCGATCCTGCTGACATTGGAAGGAGGTTCGTTATGAGCCGCCGCATCCATGTCCGCATCACCTCCAACGGCGAGATCACCGTCGAGGCCGATGGCTTCCAAGGCAAGGGCTGCGAGGCCGCGACCAAGGCGATTGAGGAGGCACTCGGCAAACCCCGGGAGCGCACCCGCAAACCCGACTTCTGGCGGCAGTCCGCACACCACCGGAATGAACAACAACTCGGCGGGGGAGGCTCCTGACCCCATCACCAATCCATCATGAGCCACACCCTCCGCTTCAACCCCGGCGGCCGAATCGACGGCCTCTACACCGAAGCGATCGATCTCCGTGTGCTCGGGCGACTCCAAGTCTACCGGGCCACGGACATCCGCTTCTGCCAGAAATCACAGCAATGGAATGTCCGCAGCGCCTGCACGGGCAAACTCCTCCACACCGATCCCTCGCGCGACGCCTGTCTCGCATGGGAACGCGCCAACCTCGGCCCTCCCAACCCGGAGGCTCCGAGACCCGCCAGCACCTATCCACCCCTAACCTATAACCAGTGACCAGTGTTCAGTAATCGGTAACCAATGGTCTTCACCAATGACCAATGACCAATGACCAATGACCAATCAACCCATCAACCCATAACTTCAAGGAAACATGCAAAACCAACTCACCACCTATCTGCGTGCCGGGTATCCCGGACTCGCCGTCATCAGTACCGAGGAGGCGCGCGCCGAAGCGGAAATCGCGGCGGCCTGCACCTCGCTCAAACGCCGTCTCCACGCCTGGTCCTCCACCGAGGGTCTGGTCGATACCAAGGAAGGCCGCATCACCGCGTGCCCGGATCCGCTTGAAGCCCTGCAACTTCTCGACCGGCTCTTCGCCAACGACACCCCGCGCCACATGGTTCTGCTGCGCGACCTCCAGCTCCATTTGGATCAAACCGATCCGATGTTGGTGCGCCGCATCAAGGACATCCTGCGCGTGGCCAAGGCCGGTGGCCATGCCGTCATCCTGCTGGGGTGCAGGCTCAAACTCCCGCCCGAACTCGAACACGAAATCACCCATGTGGATTTCAGCCTGCCCGACGCCACCCAACTGGGCGCGGTATTGGACGGCATCCTGAAATCCGCCAAAATCAAAACGCTGCATGACACGGTCAGGGAGTCCGCGTTGCAGAGCGCGCTGGGTCTGACCACCACCGAGGCTGAAAACGCGTTCGCGTTGTCGGTGGTCGAAACACAGGGCATTGATCATCGCATAGTCGCCCGCGAAAAGGCCAGGACCCTCAAGCGCAACGGCCTGGTTGAGGTTGTGGCCGCCACCACCGGTCTCGACGACATCGGCGGGCTGGGCCTGTTGAAGGAATGGCTGCAAGGCCGTGGCGGCGCGTTCAGCGCCTCAGCCAAAGCCTATGGCCTGCCCGCCCCCAAGGGCCTGTTGATTGTCGGCATCCCCGGCACCGGTAAATCGCTGACCGCCAAGGCCACCGCCGGTGCCTTCGGCCTGCCGCTGCTGCGCCTCGATATGGGCTGTGTGTTCGGCGGCATCGTCGGACAATCGGAAGCCAATCTGCGCTCCGTCATCCAGACCGCCGAGGCCATCGCCCCGTGTGTCCTGTGGATCGATGAAATCGAAAAGGGGTTCTCCGGCAGCAAGTCCAGCGGCTCCACCGATGGCGGCACATCCTCCAGAGTGTTCGGTTCGTTCCTGAGCTGGATGCAGGAAAAGGAAAAGCCGGTGTTCGTCGTGGCCACCGCCAACGATGTATCCAAACTCCCGCCCGAATTCCTGCGCAAGGGACGCTTCGACGAGATGTTCTTCGTCGATCTGCCCGACGCCCTGGAGCGCGCACAGATATGGGACATCGTGATCAAGCGCCATCGCCGCAAGCCCACGGATTTTGATACCGTGGTGCTGTCCCGCGCCTGTGAGCAGTTCACGGGAGCGGAGATTGAAGCCGTGTTCATCGACGCCCTGCACGAGGCATACGCCGACGGCCGGGAGCCCAAGGCCAGGGATATACTGGAAGCCATGACCCGCACCGTGCCGCTGGCCCAACTCATGGACGGCCAGATCGCGGCCCTGCGCCACTGGGCCAAGGGCCGCGCCAGGGAAGCCGCCAGCCACAATGCGCCCGGGCCGCGCAACAGCAGGCGCATCAGTCAGGATAACTAACCATAACTCCCCACCAACACACATACCCGGCACCCAGGCCACCATGGAGTCCGACAATCTCCATGGTGGCCATTTCATTTCCGACACCCCCCTGTGAAAAAAACCACCAACCCCAACCAACAACAAGACAATGGCTAACTACTACGCAACAGCACGCAGCAACTACTTCGCCGTCAAAAACGAGCAGGCATTCCGCGAATGGGCGGATGGCCTTGGCCTGAACATTCTGGAATCCGATCCCCGCGACAGGGTTTCAGGAGGCATTCCGCGCTTCG
>JAPLUJ010000647.1 GCA_026397695.1 Verrucomicrobiota bacterium
CACCCAACAGGAACCCGCCAACTATATGGGGCTCATCATGTGGGGGCTCTCAGCCGTCCTCGCAATTATCATCTACTACGTTTACACTAACCAACAAGAAGTCCGCCAAATCGTCCTCACTCAACCTCCTCCGGTCGCGCCAACCCCGGATTACATTCCCAAACCCCGACCGGTCGCGCCAACCCCGGAAGTCATGCCCAAGCCCCGACCGGTCGCGCCAACCCCGGATTACATTCCAAAGCCCCAGCCGGTCGCGCCAACCCCGGAAGACATTCCCAAGCCCCAGCCGGTCGCGCCAACCCCGGAAGACATTCCCAAGCCCCAGCCGGTCGCGCCAATCCCGGAAGACATTCCCAAACCTCAGCCGGATCCCACGCCAACCGTTCCGGATAAAGCTGCGCCCCCCGCACCCCCGGTTTCCAAATTCGATGTGCCGGCGTTCCTCGCCAAGGCCCGCAAAATCATGCAGGACAAGGCCGCACCGCATATCTCCGGGCGCGAAAGAGACCTCAAAAAGAATCTAGCGGACTTCGAGCAGGACCAAAAACGCCTGATCCGCAAATACTCATCTAACATGTCATCTTACTATTACTCAGCGGACTACTACCAGAAGGCCTACCAGAGTTCGCTGGATACCTGCATCAAGGAGTGCAAGAAGAATGGAAACCGCCTTCCCGAAAATAGTCTGTATTCCTGGAGCTCATCCAGCTCATCCTATTCATTCGACTCAATCTCTGGCAGCAGAGCCATTAAAGATGAGTATCTCGAAAAACAGAACGCCATCGACGCCGCGCTGCAAAAACAACTCGCAGGACTTGCACCCATCTACATTCTCGGACTCGAAAAACAAATCGAGCGCCTCACTGCGGCACAGGACACCGCCCCCATCACGCTCATCAATGAGGAAATCAATCTGACCCGCAGCACCGCGACTTACTTGCCGAACCTCATGCTCGGCATCGATCCCGATAAACCATCCGCGGTCAAACGGAACTCCGGGAGGACCGGCCGCAAAGTCACCGTTTCAGGATCGGAACCAGGCCATGAAGGAGAAAAGGCGATAGATAACGACTCCGCCACTTATTGGAGCGCCCCGTCAAATAGCCGTTCCGGCTGGATGGAAATCGACCTCGGTACCGAAATGACGATCACCCGCGCTGTCATCAACCAGGCCACCTGGCCCAGAATCCGCAGGTTTGAGATCCAGGCGCAGACGTCCAACAGTTGGAAAACGGCCGCCCTCGGCACCTCGATTGACGCCAGCAATAGAATCAAGTTTTCCACCCCGGTGAAGGGGCGGTATTTCCGTCTTAATATCCTTGAAGCCACCGACAGCCCGATTATCGCGGAATTCGGACTGTTTGAACATTGATAATCATGGGTGATTCCATTGCTCCGCCGTCCGCTTTCGTGGCACCGCAACCTGCCGAACTCGCACCGCTATTCCCGGGTTACGAAATTGATGGGCTGATCGCCATCGGAGGCATGGGTGCGGTGTATCGCGCCGTCCAGAAGTCGCTCGAACGCACGGTCGCGATTAAAATCTTGCCGCAGGAGTTTAGCAAGGACGCGGCATTCTGCGCGGGTTTCGAGGCCGAAGCGAAAGCCATGGCCCGCCTCAACCATCCCAATCTGGTCGCCGTTTACGACTTCGGTGAGGTCCATGGCATGCTCTATATCATCATGGAGTATGTGCCGGGAAAATCGCTTTTCCAGGCGGCCCATGGCATCGCCCTCAATGCCGGCGAAACCATCAGGCTCGTCACGGGCATCTGCAATGGTCTCGCCCACGCCCACGAAAACGGCATCATCCATCGCGACATCAAACCGTCCAATATCCTGCTAGACCTCAACGGCCACCCGAAAATCGGCGATTTCGGGCTGGCCCGACCGGTCGAGAAAAAGATTCAGGAAAACGATGCAATCTTCGGCACTCCCGATTACACCGCGCCCGAAGTCGTTCACTCTCCCCAATCCGTGGATCATCGTGCGGACATCTTCTCGGTCGGCGTGATTCTGCATGAGTTGCTCACCGGTCGGCTGCCTGCGGCGGATCGTCGGCCGGCCTCGGCCATCGTGCGTGGCGATCTTCGCTTCGATGCCATTATCCGGCGTGCCACCGACCCGCTGCCAGAGCGCCGTTATGCCAAGGCCTTGGAGATCGTCAAGGACCTCAGGGCCATCAACAGCTCGGCCGGATCCCGGGTTTTCAGAACCAACTCCGCCGCCTCATCCATGGATCTCCGGCGCACAGCGGTCGCCATGAGTGGCGCCGCCACCGCACCCCGGACGAACGCGCCTGCAAAGCCCCGGCGCACCACCGGTGCGGCTCCCGGCGCTAGCACCGCACCCCAGACGAGTGCACCCGCAAAGCCCCGACGCACCACCGGCGCGGCTCCCGGTGGTATGGCGGCGGCACCCGCGACGAGCACGCTCGCCAAGCACCGGCAACTGCCCATCGCGCCGATCAAACCGGTCAGCCCCAAGGAAAAGTCCGCCATCATCCCGCTCATCATCATGCTGGTGCTGGCCATTATCATCCTGGCCTCCTCGCTTTATTTCTTCTCCAAAATCCAGAAAATACGCCAAGACCGGGAGGAAAAATCAGCTCCTGATCACTCGCGGGAACCGTACATCCCGGTTGCCAAACCGAAACCCAAAGCCCGCTGAACACTTCCACTGGCGGCACGGCGATTCCCGTTTAGAATCCCCGCGTGACCTCTCACACGCAAGTCTCACCCGCGATCCGCCTCCACGGTTGCCGCCAGCACAACCTGCGCAACCTCGATCTGGAAATCCCGTTAGGCAAACTCACGGTCGTCACCGGCCCGTCCGGCTCCGGCAAATCCTCGCTCGCCTTCCATACCCTCTATGCCGAGGGCCAACGCCGCTATGTCGAGACTTTCTCGCCCTACGTGCGGCAGTTTTTCGACCGCATGGACAAACCGGATGTGGATGCCATCGACGGCATTCCCCCGGCCATCGCCATCGAACAAAAAAACCATGTCCGCTCCACCCGCTCGACCGTCGGCACTCTAACGGAAATCAACGACTATCTCAAACTCCTCTTCGCCCGCCTCGCCACCGCCTTCGATCCCCACACCGGCGAAACGATCCAGCCGGATTCGCCGGAGTCGGCCGCCGCGTGGGCCATGCAAAACCTATCAGGCCAGGCGCTGCTGGTCACGTTCCCGATCCCCGTCCCGCCCGGCACGAACCTCCACGATCTGTGCGCCTTCCTCAACGCCCAAGGCTACCTCCGCATCCTCCACGCCGGGCAGATCATCCGCACCGACGAACCGCCCGGGAGGACCGCGAATCTCCAGATTCGCTCTGTCGCAACCATCGTCCAGGACCGCCTCACGCTAACACCAAAAAACCATACCCGGCTCCTGGAAGCCCTCGAAGCCGCCTTCATCCTCGGCAAGGGGACCGCTACCGTAGTTGGAGCAGTTCGCTCCAGTCCGTTAGAGGAACGTCCCGCTCCGGCACCTGGCCGCACCTTTTCCACCACTTGGACGAATCCCGCCACCGGCTTCACGCTGCGCGCTCCCACTCCCGCGCTGTTTTCTTTCAACAGCCCGCTGGGTGCTTGTCCGAAGTGCCGGGGCTTCGGCCGGATCATCGGCCTCGATCTCGATAAAGCCGTCCCGGACCCGTCGCTCTCGATTGCCCAGGGTGCCATCAAGCCGTTCCAAGGCGAGCGCGGCGACGAATGCCAGCGCGATCTCATCCGCTGCTGCAAACAACGCGATCTCAACATCAAAACCCCGTGGGAAGACCTCTCCGAGGATGACAAGGAGTGGATCTACTATGGAAACCGTAAAGGCGACGACCTAACACTCGAGGAACTCGATGCGCTCTGGCGCGCGGGTGATTGGTATGGTGTGCAAGGCTTCTTCACCTGGCTCGAAACCAAGGCCTACAAGATGCATGTGCGCGTATTTCTCAGCCGCTACCGTTCTTACACAACTTGTTCCGCCTGCCGTGGCAAACGCCTCCAACCGGAATCCCTGTGCTTCAAAATCCATGGCCAATCCCTCCCCGACCTCTGGTCCATCCCCATCGCCGACCTGCTCCCTTTCTGCAAGAATCTCCAAGCCAATATCCACAATCCACAATCCACA
>JAPLUJ010000404.1 GCA_026397695.1 Verrucomicrobiota bacterium
TCGGTTCACGGCACGGGTTTTCTCGGCCGCGCGGATTGCGGCATCCACCGCGGCCCATCTATCAGGCCATGCGCCGGCCCCAGAATCGGCATTTCCCGCGCCACCGATCTGCGCTGGCGTTTCGGCGATCCGTCATCGCCCTCGCTGAGCCGCAAGTTTTGATGCATGGACAACCCGTCACGGCCGCACCCCGATGCCTAACAGCGTCTGGAAGTTCGGGGCGGTGCTTTCGCGGTCGGCGACGAGGGTTTCGATGCGCTGGAAGCCCGCTTTTCCCAACATCGCCGCGAGGCCGCTTTCGGAGAATCCGAGCCAGCGGTCGGCGTAGAGTTCGCGGGCTTCCTCGAAATGGTGGTGGACGAGATCGAGCACGATGAGCCGGCCGCCGGGTTTGAGGATGCGGAAGGCGGCGTGGATTGCCCGTTGCGGGTGTTCCGCGTGGTGCAGGGCTTGGCTGAGGATGGCGAGATCCAGCGATTGCTCATCGATCGGCGGATCCTCGATATTGCCGAGGCGGTATTCCAAATTGGTTAGACCGTTGCGGCTGGCGAGGGTCTGGCCGAATTCGACCATTTTCGGGGATAGATCCACGGCGATGACCTTGTCGGCACGTTGTGCGAGCAGTTGCGCCAAGGTGCCTTCGCCGGCACCGAGGTCGGCCACGATCTGGTAATTGAGCACTTTGATGAGGGCCTCGGCGAGCGCCTTCCACGAACGGCCGGGGACGTAATCCTTGCCGAAGCGGCCGGCCAACTCGTCGAAATAGGCGCGCGCGTGGTCCCGGCGTTTTTCTAGCAGATGCCGGAGCGCCGCCATGTCCGCGGCGACTGCTGGCACTTCCTGGGCGGCAAGGCGGGCGACTTCCATGAGATCCGGCGCCGCCACGCAGGAATACATGTTGTTTTTCCCGCTGCGTTCATCGATCACCAACCCCGCCGTCTTGAGTTGCGAGAGCTGGGTGGAAATCCGGCTTTGGCCCATGCCCAGGATCTCCTGGAGTTCCACCACCGACAACGCATCGCTGCCCACCAACATCAAAATCCGCAGGCGGGTAGGGTCGGCAAGTAATTTCAGTGATTTTAGCATTGACGCCATGGCAAGCCGGTTATATCTACGCATCACGATTTGACGATACGAAAAAACAAAAAACACATGAGCACCTACATTTTTTCATCCGAGTCCGTGGGCGAAGGGCATCCTGACAAGGTTTGCGACACCATTTCCGACGCCATTCTCGACGCCTGCCTGGCGGTCGATCCGAAGAGCCGCGTGGCTTGCGAAACCTTCGTCAAAAGCAACATGGTGGTCGTCGGCGGTGAGATCACCATCCCGAAAATCGGCCGCAAGCCGATCGGCGCGGTCATCAACATCGAACAAATCATCCGCGAAGCGGTGCGTGGCATCGGCTACGTCAACGACGACGACATGTTCCATGCCGACAAGATATTCATCAACAATTATCTAACCACCCAGTCGCCGGACATCGCGCAAGGGGTGGACGCGACCAAGGCGGAAGGCAAAAAGCACGCCGAGCAGGGAGCGGGTGACCAAGGCATCATGTTCGGTTATGCCTGTGATGAGACGCCTGAGTTGATGCCCGCGCCGATCATGTTTGCGCACCGCCTCGGCCGCGAGCTGACCCGCATCCGCAAGGCCGGCAAACTCGCCAAGTGGCTGCGCCCGGATGCAAAATCCCAGGTGGCCGTGGAATATGTCAATGGCAAGCCAACCCGCATCGTCAACGTGGTCATTTCCACCCAGCACGCGGCGGATGTATCCCATGCCACGATCGAGCAATTCTGCATTGAGCAGGTGATCAAGAAGGTGCTGCCCAAAGCCATGCTCACCAAGGACACCGCCTATCTGATCAACCCGACCGGCAAATTCGTGGTCGGCGGACCGCAAGGGGACTCCGGCCTAACAGGCCGCAAGATCATCGTCGATACCTACGGCGGCACGGGCCGTCACGGCGGCGGCGCGTTTTCCGGCAAGGACCCGTCGAAAGTCGATCGTTCGGCCGCCTACATGGGCCGCTGGGTGGCCAAGAATGTCGTGGCTGCGGGCCTTGCCACCAAATGTGAAGTGCAATTCGCCTATGCCATCGGCCATCCGGAACCGCTGAGCGTTCATGTTGATACTTTCGGCACCGGCACCGCGAGCGATGAGAAGATTCTCGCAGGCATCCTCAAGGTGTTCTCGTTCAAGCCCGCCGACATCGTCAAACAACTCAACCTGCTGCGTCCGATTTACGCGAAGACCACCAACTACGGCCACTTCGGCAAGGACGACGCCGACCTCACCTGGGAAGCCACCGACAAGGCGCAAGCACTCAGGAAAGCGGTCGGATAGTCAGATAAAAGACGCAAGACTTCAAGACGCAAGACGCAAGATAAAGAAAAGAAGATATCGCCATGCCATTACACCACTTCGAAGATTTAGAGGTTTGGAAGCGAAGTGCTAGGCTGGCGGTTTCCATTCTTGAACTGATTGATCCCGTAAAGCTATACGCCTTACGGGATCAGATGGCTCGCTCTTGCATTTCTGTTCCTTCAAACATTGCCGAAGGAGCCGAGCGCGAAAGTGATCGCGAGTTCCGGCGTTTTTTAGCCATTGCCAAGGGCTCATCGGGCGAGCTCCGCACCCAACTATATATCGGAATCAAAGCTGGCATCTTCAGTACCGAGGTCGCTACGCCTCTGATTCAGGAAGCCAAGGAAATCTCCTCCATGATCGAAGGCCTCCGCAAGCGACTGGGCGGAGCAGGCATCATCAACACGCTGCTGTCATTCTTCTTCTAATTCTTCTCTTGCGTCTTGTGTCTTCAAGTCTTGCGTCTTCTGTCTTCCAGTCTTGCGTCTTTTCCCAACTTCACATTCTCACCCACCTCCTCCATGACCGACTACAAAGTTAGAGACATCTCGTTGGCCGGATTCGGCCGCAAGGAAATTGAAATCGCCGAGCACGAAATGCCCGGCTTGATGGCCACCCGTGCCAAGTATGGTCCTCAGAAGCCTCTGTTAGGGGTGCGCATCATGGGCTCGCTGCACATGACGATTCAAACCGCAGTGCTCATCGAGACGCTGGTTGAACTCGGCGCGCAAGTCCGCTGGGTATCCTGCAACATTTTCTCGACTCAGGATCACGCCGCCGCCGCGATCGCCGCCGCCAGCGTGCCGGTTTTCGCCTGGAAGGGTGAACCACAAGGGATACGAAATGGAGAACGGCTCCGCCTGGATTCACACCGCATCCGGCAACCATGAGGAGCAAGTCATCAAGGACCTGCTCAAGGAGATCCAGGCCAAACAACCCGGGATTTTCCACGAGATCGTCAAGGAGTGGAAGGGTGTGAGCGAGGAAACGACCACCGGGGTGCACCGTCTCTATCAGATGGCCAAAGCCGGCACGCTGCTCGTTCCCGCCATCAACGTGAATGATTCGGTCACCAAGTCGAAGTTCGACAACCTCTATGGGTGTCGTGAGTCGCTGGTGGATGGCATCAAGCGTGCCACCGACGTGATGATTTCCGGCAAGGTCGGCGTGGTCTGCGGTTATGGTGATGTCGGCAAAGGCTGTGCCCAGGCGTTGCGCAACCAGGGCGCGCAAGTCGTGGTGACCGAAGTGGATCCGATCTGCGCGCTGCAGGCGGCGATGGAAGGATTCCGCGTGTTGCCCGTGGAAGACACGCTTGGCTGGGGTGATATCTATGTCACCACCACCGGCAACAGGGACATCATCCGCCTTGAGCACATGGAAAAAATGAAGGACCAGGCGATTGTTTGCAACATCGGCCACTTCGACAACGAGATCCAGATCGACAAGCTCAACAACGCGCCCGGTGTGGTTAGAACCAACATCAAGCCGCAGGTGGACAAATATACATTTCCAACCGGCAACAGCCTATATATGCTCGCGGAAGGACGCTTGGTGAACCTCGGTTGCGCCACCGGCCACCCGAGCTTTGTGATGTCCAACAGCTTCACCAACCAGACGCTCGCCCAGCTCGATCTCTGGAAAAACAGGGATATCTATCAGGCGGGCGAGGTCAAGGTCCTGCCGAAGCTGCTCGACGAGGAGGTCGCCCGGCTTCATCTCGCCAAGATCGGCGTGAAACTCACCCGTCTCACCACGGAGCAGGCCGCCTACATCGGCGTGCCGGTGGAAGGCCCCTACAAGGCCGATCATTACCGGTATTGAGGTTCGCGCGTGTTTTGGTCATTGCTAATCCATGTCCTCGATGCGAGGTTCGGCGGTGCTACGCACGCATGGCATGAGTGATTCGGATAATCTAGGAATCGTTTACAACATCACCCGCAATAACGGGGAACGGATGTGCTTTGGCATCGAACTGGATCCGGACACCCTGGAAATCGTGCCGAATCGACGGGACGAGGGCTCGGAGTGGACGAAGCTCGGCAACTGCAGGTGCCAATGCTGCACGCTCGACCCGGCGGTCCACGAGCACTGCCCCATTGCCACCAACATGGGAGATCTGATGGATTTTCTCAGGGACGCCGAATCCTACGAGGTGGTCACGGTCGAGGTCGTGACGCGCGAACGCACCACCATTAAAAAGACCCAACTCCAAGCGGTCGCGTCTTCCCTCATGGGCATCATCATGGTTGCGAGCGGCTGTCCGGTGCTGAGCAAGCTGCGACCGATGGTCGAGTTTCATCTGCCCTTCGCCTCATGGCACGAGACGACCTATCGCACGGTCACCATGTATCTGTTCGCCCAGTATTTCATCTACAAGAAAGGTGGCCGGCCGGACTGGGACCTGAAGCATCTGGTCACACTGTTTGATGATATCAAGGTCATCAACGTCTCGTTCTGCCGCAGACTCGACACCGTGCGCACCAACGACGCGAGCGTGAACTCCGTCAACGTGCTGTCGTCGTTCGGAATGCTCACCCAAATGGTGCTTGAACTAAACGAGTTGCAGCACTGGGAAAAGATCTTCTCCACCTATTATCCGGACATGTGACAAAAGTCTCGCCAGCTTGGCCGGTTTCAGCTTTTCTGTAACTGTGGATTCAGGTCTATCCCACCTCGCCATGAAAACCACCGTCAGTATCCTACGGGCGGCCGTTGTTGGCTGTCTAACCAGCGCAGCCTGCGGCCAAACGCCCGCCAACAACCTGTTCGCCAATGCGCAGGTGATCACCGGCGTTTTCGGAAACGTCACCGGGACCAATGTCAATGCCACACTGGAGACAGGCGAACCAACGACCACGGCCGGACGGACGGGAGGCAAATCCGTCTGGTTCCGATGGGTGGCGCCTGCTGCTGGTTCGTTCACCTTCCGCCTCACGGCGGCTTTCGATTCACAACTGGCCGTTTACACCGGGACTGCCGTCGGCAGCCTGATATCTGTCGCCGAAAGCGATTCGTCGGGATCCGGTGGCGACGCGGTGACATTTTCAACGACGCAGAACACCAACTATCAGATCAGGATCGACGGTTATCTGTCTCAGACCGGCGTTTTCACCCTGAATTGGTCTGCCAATCCCGTGTATGAAAAGCTCTTCAGCTTCACGGACGCCTCCGCGAGGTT
>JAPLUJ010000462.1 GCA_026397695.1 Verrucomicrobiota bacterium
CGGAAGTGAAACGCCGCAGCGCCGATGGTAGTGGGACGACAGGTCCTGTGAGAGTAGGTCGTCGCCAGGTTATTGCCCGGCTCCAGCCAACGCTGGGGCCGGGCTCTTTTTTTGCGGGATGTTGGAGTTGACTCTGCCACGTAATCCTCGGCATCATGCCGCGCGGGCAAACCCCCTGCCAAATCATGGAAAACGTCATCATCGTCGGTACAGGTTGCGCCGGTTACACTGCGGCCATTTACACCGCCCGGGCGAACCTCGGACCGCTTGTTATTTCCGGCACGCAACCGGGCGGACAGTTGACGACGACCACCGGGGTGGAGAATTTCCCCGGCTATCCGGATGGCATCATGGGGCCGGACTTGATGATGAAAATGCAGGCGCAGGCGGAAAAATTCGGTGCCCGCATTGTCTGGGCCAGCGTGGAATCCGTCGAGTGCCGGGCCGATGGCAGGTTTCTGGTGAGGGCGGGATCCGAATCCTTTGAGACCAGGACCGTCATCGTCGCCACCGGCGCGGCACCCCGCCATCTCGGGTTGCCAGGCGAACAAGCGCTCATCGGCCACGGGTTGACTTCATGCGCCACTTGTGATGGGGCCTTCTATCGCGATGTGCCGGTATGTGTGATTGGCGGCGGCGACAGCGCGTGCGAAGAGGCGGATTTTCTCACGCGTTTCGCCAGCAAGGTCTATCTCATCCACCGCCGCGACAAACTCCGGGCTTCCAAAATCATGGCGGATCGCGTGCTTGCCAACCCGCAAATCGAAGCGGTGTGGAATTCGACTGTCAGTGCATACCTCACTGATGACCAAGGTGAAATGCGTGCCGTGCAACTCCAAAACCTCAGCACCGGGGCGCAACATGAGTTGGAGGTCGCCTGCGTGTTCGTCGCCATCGGCCACGTCCCTAACAGCTCTTGCGCCGGCAACCTGGTCGATAGGGATGAGAACGGCTACATCCTGCAAAACCCCGGCCGAACCGCCACCAAGACTCCGGGTTTGTTTGCGGCGGGAGATGTGGCGGACCACTACTACCGCCAGGCGATAACCGCCGCCGGCCAAGGTTGCGCCGCCGCCCTTGAGGCCGAGCGCTACCTCAGCAGCCAGTAAGGCAACGACGTCTCGTTTCTTGTGCCAGAGAGCACACAGAGGCGGACAGGAATGTCCACCCTCCTTAACAAGCGTACCTGTCCGGCGCAGGTGCCGGCTTGTGCCATCACAGGCTTGCCGGCAGCCGCACCGGCGGCGCTTCGCCCGGGATGAGCTGTTCTAACAGTCCGGCGATTGTTAGGATCTGTGCGGGGAGAACGAGATCCGGGCGGATGTCGGCCAGCGGTTGCAGGACGAAACGACGTTGGCCGATCCGCGGGTGGGGCAGGATGAGCATGTCGTCACGGACGCGCGAGTCGCCGAGGTACAGCAGGTCGATATCGATGATGCGCGGGGCGTTGCGCGGGACGTTGCGGCTGCGGCCGAGTTGCAGCTCGATGCCACGGGTTTTTTCCAACAGCTCGTACGGAGTGCCCTGGAAATCTATTTCGATGACGGAATTATGGAAATCCGGAGAGCCAGGCGGGCAGCAGCGGGGTTCTGTCTGATAGACATGTGCTAACAGAACGGGTTCTCCAGGGGTGGAGATTTCCCGCAGGCAGGTGACGGCCGCCCGCAGATGGGCGAGGCGGTCTCCCAGATTCGATCCCAGAGCGAGGCCGGCGCGAGGCATGGTCAATCGGTGAGGTTTTCCAGACGCGCGATGCCGTAGTTTTTGGCGACCCGTTGGTTGGCCGCATTCACCAAAGCCGACGGGATCACGACCGGGCGGCTGGCATCAAACAGTTCGATGACATGAAATTCGGGTTGCTCCTGCGGGTGGAGGAGATTGTATGCGTGCTTGAGATCGGTGACTTCGACGCCATTGATTTTGTCCACGGCGTAACCGGAGAAATCGCCGAGTTGACTGGTAACCGGATCGCTTTCGACGCGGGTGAGCACCACGATGTCCCGGCGTTTTTGAAACAAGCCCTTGGGAACGTAATCGGTATAGAGGCGGCGTACCGTGATAGCGCTGAACTTGGCGGTGGCGAATAGATTGGTGTCCAGCGGTTGGAAAACAAGCCCGGCGAAAACCATATAGCGGGGTTTCTTTTCATATTCGAGGGCATACATGCGTGCCGGTGGCAGAGGTTTGAGTTCGATGGCCACATCGTTCTTCTTGCCATCCCTGAGGAACTGCACGGCCACCTTGTCACCGGCGAACTTGCGTTCGACGATTTCGTTGAGATTCATGTTCTCGCCATCGAGGGTGATCATGCCCGCGCTGTCCACCGGCAGGTCGTCCAAGGCGGTGACGATGTCGCCCGGCTTGAGGATGCCATCGCTGGTGCTGGTGGGTGTGACGTTGGTGATGAGAACACCCAAGCCGTTGTCCGGCAGACCGAGGGCTTTGCGCATGGCGGGATTGTGGAGCGGAAACTCGGTGATTCCCAGATCGACGTATTGGTCGTAGGTGCCGTCCTCAATGTCTTTGAGGAACCTGCGGATCACCGGTGTCGGAATCATATATCCGGTGTTGTCCGCCTGGCGCAGTCCTTGAAACGCGACGCCGACGACCTTGCCGTCCTGCACGACCGGACCACCCGAGTTGCCGGGGTTGATGGCGGCATCGATTTGCACTGCGAGATGCGAGTCCACGCGCGAGTGCGAATACGGCTGGAAGTCGATCCGTGAGACCACGCCGCGGGTCACGGATATCCGTTCGCCGCCGATCGGATAGCCGATCACGCGCACTTGGGATTCGAGCACAGGCACCTCGCCGAATTCAAAGGCGGGAAAGGATTCGAAATCCTTGAAGTTCTCGACCGAGAGCAGGGCCAGATCGCAGTCATGCGCGATATAATCGACCTTTGCCGGATACTTGACCGGGCTGCCATGCACGGTGATGAGCACGCGGCGTGCGTTGGAAACAACATGGGCGTTGGTGAGAATCTTGTTTTTCCCGATGATGAATCCGGTGCCGATGCCGCCACTGAAACGTCCGGCATTCCATGGGGTTTCGTAATCCGGCACTTGCGTGGCGACTTCAACCCGCAGCACCGATCGATAGACGTCCGAGGGTGCGTTTTGCGCAACCAGCGGCTGCGTGATTGTTAGAAAAAGAGCAAGGAAAAGACGGTGCATCGGAATGGCGCGGATCTTAGAACCCGGACGGCGACCCGCAATCGAAATCTGCGGTGCCGCCTGAATCCCAAGGGTGAATCGCAGCGTGGACACGCGGACACATGCTGAACGCCAGGGAATAGCTGCGGCATCGCCGGGAATTTAACCCGCCTTCTATCAAAATAGGATTCCATGTCCCCGCCATGCACACAACCCACCCACGCCCGTGTCACTCGCTTTGCCAGCGAACCCACCGGGACATCCTGATGTCCAATTAGAATGACAGCCGCAATCCTGGGCATATGCCGCGCTGTCAAGCTCCCCACGGTCGAGATCCCCACAGTAGAGATCGCCACGGTCGAGATCCCCACTTGCCACGCTTGGTTCTTTCAGTCAGCATCGTCGGGACCGAACAGGATGACGCGACTTCTCCATTTGCTTACCGTTCTGCTACTGCTGCTGCCATCGGCTGGTCTGGCGGCTGTTAGTTACGAGCATCCGCCCGCATACCCGCAGCTAGGCGGCGGACGCGTGCAGCATGCGGCATTTCCGTTGCCGCCGGAAAACTATCCGGCAGGTGCGGGCAGCCTGATGGAAACCCTGCGGATCCGCGCCGCTGCGGAACCATTCAATGTCGCAGCATCGGTCGTTTTCCTGCTGGCGATCCTGCACACCTTCGCCGCCGGTGGGTTCCTCAAGCTCGCCCGCAAATACGAGCTTGAGCATGCGCTGGCACTGCGCATGCGCGGCTGCCGCGACGATGTGCATCCCGACGGCGTGCCGGAAGTATCCTTCAAGGCCACGCTCTTGCATTTTCTGGGCGAGGTGGAGGCAGTGTTCGGTCTGTGGGTATTGGGATTGGCGGCGGTCGCGGTCTATTATTATTCGTGGGCTGATTTCGTTCTGTACGTCGGCAAGGACCGGGTGTTTGCCGAGCCGATTTTCGTGGTGATCATAATGGCCATCGCGGCGAGCAGGCCGGTCCTGCGTTTTGCGGAATTGCTGATGTCCAAGGCCGCCGCCTTGGGCAAGAACACCCCCGCCGCCTGGTGGCTCAGTGTGTTGATCATCGCGCCGGTGTTAGGTTCGTTGATCACCGAGCCTGCCGCCATGACGATCGGTGCTTTACTGTTAGCCCGGAAGTTTTTCCGTTTTCATCCACCGGCCGGGCTTGCCTATGCCACGCTCGGCCTGCTGTTTGTGAACATTTCGGTGGGCGGCACCTTCACCCATTTTGCCGCGCCTCCGGTTCTCATGGTGGCGGGGAAATGGGGCTGGGACACGCCCTACATGTTCGAGCACTTCGGGTGGAAGGCTCTGTTAGGGATTGTCATCTCCAGCACGCTGTATTTTCTGTGGTTCCGCAAGGAACTGTTTCGCATTTCCGACCAGGCGGATGGCAAGGAGGACGGCATCATCGAAACCACCGTGTGGCATGATCGGGAAACCCCGATCCCAGCCTGGGTGACCTTCGGCCACCTCTTTTTCCTGGCATGGACGGTCTATACCGCGCATTTACCCGCCTTGTTCATCGGCGGGTTTCTCTTCTTCATCGCATTCACCACGGCCACCCGCCACCATCAGAACCCGATCTCCCTGCGCGGTCCCATGCTGGTCGGTTTTTTTCTAGCAGGGTTGGTGATTCACGGCGGTTGTCAGGGATGGTGGATCGCCCCGGTCATTTCGTCGCTCAATGACCGCATGCTTATGCTGGGCGCGACAATTCTCACCGGGTTCAACGACAACGCCGCCATCACCTATCTCGCCGCGCAGGTGAATGACATTTCGCCCAGCGCCAAATACGCGGTGGTCGCCGGTGCGGTGACCGGCGGCGGACTGACCGTGATCGCCAACGCGCCCAATCCCGCCGGGCAGAGTATTCTATCGAAATTCTTCAAGTATGGCATCTCGCCCCTTGGCTTGTTTCTGGGCGCGCTCATCCCGACTTGCATCGTCTATCTTTGCTTCATCATTCTGCCGAGCGGTCCTGCCAAGGAACATCCTGATGGAGAGAACCGCACTGTTCCTGCTGTTATGGAAAAAACCATTAACCCCAATCGTTAATTCATGTTCACAGGTCTCGTCGAAGCCGTAGGTACCGTCGTGTTGTTGGAATCCAAGGGCGAACAAGCACGCTTGACTCTCAATCTTCCGTTCGCCGCCGAACTCAAATTGGGCGACTCCGTGGCCGTCAACGGTTGTTGTCTAACAGTCGAGGCGCTGCCGCCGGGCGGTGCCGCGTTCGATCTGCTGACCTCGACGTTACGGGTGACCTCGCTGGGCGAACTCGATGCCGGGTCATGCGTCAACCTTGAGCGTGCGATGATGGTGGGTGATCGCTTCGGCGGACACTTTGTGCAGGGACATGTGGACGCCACCGGCACAATCACCCGGCTTGAAACCAGCGGCCAGGATCACATCGTCGCGGTTTCCCTGCCGCCGGAAGTCCATCTACTCTGCGTGGATAAAGGCTCGCTGGCCATCGACGGCATCTCTCTAACAATCGCCGAACTCACCGCCGACGAGGCGGTTTTCTGGATCACCCCGCACACCTGGGAGTGCACCCACCTGCACGCCGCCCGCGTCGGCCAGGCGGTCAACCTGGAAGCCGACATGCTGGCGAAATACGTCGCCAAACTCGTCGAGGCGAGATTGCCGTGCAAGTGAGCAAGGTCTCAAAGAAGGAATTGACGGCGAGGAGGACAGGCATCATGATGCCTGCATGCGAACCACCTTGACGCTTGACCCGGATGTCGCCTTACGGGCGAAAGCGGAGGCAGCCAGTCATCACATTGCCTTCAAAACGCTGGTAAACGAGGCTTTACGGCTGGGACTTGAAGCCTATGCGGGACGTAGCAAAGCCGCGAAGCCGTATCGCACGCAGCCGGTGGCGATGGGCCTCAAGGCTGGCTTTTCCTATGACAACATCGGCGAGCTGCTGGCGCACTGCGAGGAGGAGGGTTACCGATGAGGCTGCTGGATGCCAATCTCCTGCTCTATGCGGAAGACAGCTCCCTACCCGCGCCTGAGGACGTTGACGAGGCAATGGAGGCAGCCGAAGTGTTGATAGACGCTGGTGCAATCCACGGGCCGGATTTCATAGCCGAGGCCGGACCAGACCGCGCGGGCGGCGGCATTTAGCGGTTCGAAGCCCTGATAGAACGGCAGATAAACGATGCGCCGTGATCCGCGCTGGTCGATCAGGACGTTGGCATAAGTTAGGTAGGTCCGCCCGTCGCGTGCGGGGATGACCGGGAGCCGGATCACCTGATAGCCAGCCGCCGCGCATTGGGCAGCCACGGCGTCGAACAGGTGCTGGGTTTCTGCCGTGAAGTCCGCGCCGCCGGGCAAACCATCGGCCACCGCGCCGTCATGGCCACCGGTCGCGGTGGTGAGGTATTTCCGGCCGAGGCCCGGATCGCCCACGAGCATCCTGCGCTGGCCTGCGGACACCATGAACATTCCGGCATGATGGTCGGGTGATTCGTCTAGCATAATGACCCGGCGCTTGAGTTGGGCTGATAGAATCCGCAGCAATTCATCCCGGGTGCCCACCGTGTGTTGAAGGTTGCGCGGCAGGACACGCGACACGACGAACACATTCCCGCTGTCTGCCAGAAAATCGCCACCGTCGAAATACAGGTCGCTGCGCAGAGCCCGCACGGCGGGTGCCAGTTTCGTGGCGAGATCATTACCGACCTGCTCGTCCCCGGCACGCGCCGTCCAGATTGCCTCGGCGGCTTCACCTAACGGACTCAGGAGTGTCGTCGGGCTGCCGCCTGTCGCAGGTTCCAGGGCCAGCCAGCGGTCACGCGACCATGTCGTCATCGGGTGGTCCACCACGACGGGTGTGAGGCGGCATCCGACTGGCCCGACCGTGTCTGTTAG
>JAPLUJ010000245.1:0-10716 GCA_026397695.1 Verrucomicrobiota bacterium
CCACGCCCTACCATTTCAGGGAATCCGGCTTGCTCGACACTACGGCGTTTCCGAGGTCGGCACGCTGTCATTGTTTTGTTAGCCAATGGTTGATGCGGTCGCATCAACCATTGGCTAACAAAAATCCGGATGGATTCGCCGTCGACAAGGAGCGCGACAAAGGTCGCCGGGTATTGCGGTGTATTTGCTGGCGAGTCTGGAGACTCGCGGTCCATGGCGGCAGGACACCGCCGGTCCATGGCGGTTGGAAGCCGCCGCCACGGGTTATTTCCGATAGAGTTGTTCGACCTTGGCGGCTTCGGTGCGGGTGGTGATCCAGCCGGTGAACGCGACGGTTTCGTTTTCGTTAGAGCGGGCTTTGACTTCGTTGTCGAGGCGGGTGGCGGCATTTTCCTGTTTCACGACTTCGCGTTTCGCGATGTGGAGGATAAAGGCGCGGTCCGCTTCGAGAATCGGCTCGGCGATGGCATTGGGGTCGATATTGCGGGCGGTCTCGAACAGGTTTTGGGGTTCGGTGGCGGAATCCGGGCGATAGGATGAGGTGACATTGGTGAACTCCTTGGTCTTGTCGATGCCGGCCTCCTTGGCGGCGTCGGCGAACGATTTGCCGGCGGCGAGGGCGGCTTGCATTTTGGTGACCGCCTCGGTGACTGCGGTTTTCATGGCGGCGGTGGCCTGTTCGGTGATGTATTTGGCGCGGGCCTCGTTTCTGGCCTCCTCGTAGGTTTTCGGGCGGGCTTTGATCTCTTCGTCGAGGCGGGCGACGATCCACTGGTTTTCACCGATGGCGATGGGTTGGGAAAACTTTGATAGAGGATCGGAGGTGAGTTCGATGCGGAAGAGGTCATCAACCAGTTTGCCGCCGCGACTGGACGAGCGGAGTTTGATGTCGAGTTCCTTGGGCGGAGCGGAGCGCGGGAAGAGTTGCGTGGTCTTGATCTCCCATTGGTTTTTCTTGGCGAGTTCCTCGAAATTGCTGCCTTTCTGTTGGTCGAGATCGTCGGTGAAATCGTTCATCAGCGCGTCGAGTTCCAATTGTTTTTTGCGGCGTACCTCGGCGAGTTCGGCGCTGCGTTTGGCTTTTTCCTCGTCCTTTTTCTTGGCGGCGGCCTTCTTCACCTCGTCGCTGGCGGCGGCATCGGCGATGGATTCCGGCGTGGGTGGCTTGTCGGCTTCGGTATCTGCGGGCATGTCCGGGGCGACGAGGAGGTAGGAAAACTTGCGCGTTGGTTCGGTGGTGAAGGCGTCCTGGAGGTTCTCCCAGTAGGCTTTGATTTGCTCTTCGGTGGGTTCGATTTTCGCTTCGAATGGATCGAGGTCGAGGCGGGCGAGTTCGCCGGTGATCTGTTGGTTATCAAGGGCGAGGTTGTGGGCGACGATGTCGCGGTTCACGCCGAGGCCGGAACCCAGGATGGCGTTGATTTTTTTCGAGGCGAGCACGTCTGCGGCCAGTGCGCGCAGATCGCTTTCGGTCATGCCGAGGCGGCCGATGCCCTTTTCGATGAAATTGCGGTAGGTTTCCTCGTCGAACTTGCCCTCCTTGCCGACGAAGGCACGCAACCCGCGGATATAGTCCGAGATCTCATCCTCTCCCGGATAGACGCCGAATTCCTCCTTCGCCTGGCGCAGAATCATGCGTCCGACAAAGAATTTCTCGACTGCATCATTCTGGTTGGTGGCACCGGTGGAGAGCCCCATGAGGAATTGATAGAGCCCGAAATCACCGGAGCGCGCGAGGCTTGAGATCAATTCGAACGAACTGGCACCGAGGTTCCGGTATTCCATGTCGTCGTAGGTGCGGCCGGCGATTTTCAAGACGGGTCTGCCGCCGCCGCTCGCGCGCCGCATCAGGCTGGATCCACCCAGAACGAATCCCGCGCCGACGGCGACTAGCGCGATCATAATGATGACCTTGTATTTTTGGATGTGCTCGATCATGGCCTTGTGTTTGGGGTGTTGTTTGCGGGAACGCGGGGAGTAAAGAGGGCGCCGGGCGGTTCTTCAATGGTATTTTAGAGGAATTCCGCAGGATGGGCCCGGAGGTGGGAAGCGGGGGGCGGTTTTGCAGTGTCCGGTTGACCTTCCTGGTGGGTCGCAACGCGTGGGCTCATGCGTTCGCCAGCACCATGCGGGCGACACCGCGCAGCTCAAACACCTTGAAGAGGGTTTCCTCGATCAGGTTGTTAGGGCAGGAGGCACCCGCCGTGATGCCGACGGTGACCGGTTGTTCTGTGGTCAACAGGCGTGCGTAGGTGGTGATTTCCTGGCGTTGGCGAAGATCAAAGTGGACGATTTCCTCGAGGGATTTGATGCAGGAGGCGTCCCGGATGAAAAACGTCGGTATCAGGGGTTGGGCGATTTCCACGAGGTGGGAGGTGTTAGAGCTGTTATAGCCGCCCACGACCAGCAGGAGGTCCATGGGCTGGCGCAGCATTTCGAACAGTGCGTCCTGCCGTTCCTGGGTGGCTCCGCAGATCGTGTCGAACACCTGGAACGCCGAGGCGTCGCCATCCCGGTCGATGAACGCCTGCCGGATGCGCCGCTGGATTTCCTCGGTTTCGCTCTTGAGCATCGTCGTCTGGTTGGCCAACCCCACATTCTTCAGATGGAGGTCCGGATCAAACCCGGGCGAGTGACAGCCTGGGAAACGTTTGAGAAACTCCGTCTTGTCGCCCCCGCGGCGCAGGTAATTGCAGACATAATCGACGTCATCCAAGGTCAGCACTACCAGATAGTGGCCGTCGCCATGCTCGCCGAGCGCGCGTGACGCGGTGGCGCGGGTTTCCTCGTGATCGGCTTTGCCGTGGATGATCGAGGTGCCGCCGTTTTGCGCGTAACCCCGCACCCGGCGCCACACCTTCATGACGTCGCCGCAGGTGGTATCGACCACATAACAACCGCGCTGTGCCACCTTGTCCATGAAGGTGGTGGGCGCGCCGAATGCCGGCACGATCAGCACATCGTCGGCTGTTAGATCGTCGTAAGTGGCGTCCATTTCCCGCCATGGCAGCGAGACGATGTCCATGGCGCGGAGTTGGCGGTTGACTTCCGGGTTGTGGATGATTTCCCCGATGAGGAAAATGCGGTGTTCGGGGAACACCTGGCGGGAGGCGTAGGCGAGGTCGATCGCGCGTTCCACGCCATAACAGAAGCCGAATTGTTCGGCCAGCAGCACGGTGGTGTTGCCGACGGTGATTTTGCCGCCGCGGTCGCGGATTTTTTCCACAATGGACGAGTGGAAATGCACGGCCACCTGGGCGGCCACGAGTTCCATCACGTCCGGATGGCGGACATTGACGCGCGGGCGCTTCGTTTCATGCGGGGGTTGGCTCATGCGCGGAAATTACGTTACGCGAAGGCGGTGACTTCCACCTCGCTGTGTTTCAAGCGTGCCTCATTCACGATTTGTTCCAAGCGGCGTGCGGTCGCATCATCCATCCACTCTTCGCCGCATTGGGAACTCCCGCGCCGGTTGGGAAGGGAATTCTTTGCGGCAAAGAAGTTGAAACCACGAAATTCACGGAAGTTCACGCAAGGACAGGCGATTCCAGACTTTGCCTTACTCACATTTTCATGGAAACCAAGGAGCCTCCCAACTGCTGTTGCTTTGGTGTTTTTTCGTGTCCTTCGTGGTTCCTATCTCGGAGTTCGGGCATGCACGGGGCCGGTGATTGCAAAAAAATGCAAAACACGGCTTGATTCTCATGGTTTTTGGGTTACAAGCCCCGTCCCTCATGCCGGATTCATCACGATCACTGAAAGTTGCGATTCCCAAAGGCAGTCTGCAGGAGCCGACCATCGAGCTTCTCGCCAAGGCTGGCTATGAAATCTACGTTTCCTCGCGGGGATTGCGCCCGAGCTCGAATGATCCTGAACTCGATCTGTATTTGATCCGCGCCCAGGAAATCGGCCGCTACATTGGTCAGCGGAACTGCCGTATTCGCGGGCCACCACGCGTCCGACGCGCTGGGTGTTGGTGGTGCCGGAGGATTCACCGATCCGCAAGCCCGAGGATCTGGAAGGAAAGCGTATCGCCACCGAAGGCGTGGGCATCACCCGGCGCTACCTCGCGGAGCGCGGAATTCACGCCGAAGTCGAGTTTTCCTGGGGTGCCACCGAGGTCAAGGTGCCGGATCTCGTGGATGCGATCGTGGACGTCACCGAGACCGGTTCATCAATCAAGGCGAATCGTCTGCGCATCGTGGACACGCTGCTCACCTCGTTCCCGCACTTTTACGCCAACCCCGTGGCGGCGGCGGATCCGTGGAAAAAAGAGAAGATGGAGCGCATCGCGCTACTGCTCAAAGCCGCGCTGGGTGCCCGCGGCAAAGTGGGGCTCAAGATGAATCTGCCCATCGCCCGCCTGCCCGAACTGCTCGAGAAACTGCCCTCGCTCCGTCGTCCCACTATTTCCAGCCTGTCTGAAGAAGGATGGGTGGCGGTGGAGACGGTGATTGACGAAATCGTCGTCCGCGACATCATCCCCGAGCTGAAGCGTCTGGGGGCCGAGGGGATCATCGAGTATCCGCTCAATAAAATCGTCCCTTGATCATTTCACTGCAAACCAACCCCGAACGTAACCGCCATGGGCTCTATCAAAAAACGCCGCAAGACCAAAATCAACAAGCACAAGCGCAAGAAGCGCATGAAGCAGAACCGCCACAAGAAGCGTCTCCGCTATAAGTCCTGATCCTCTGGCGTGAGGGATTCATGCCAGCGTCGGAGGCTCGCGGGGGCGGGCCTCTGGCTTTTTTTGCGGGCGGTTTGCGAAGTTGAAATCCGGCGGTTGGTCCCGCCGATTGATAGCCATGGGTTTGCAGGTCGTGGTCAATTTCCGGGTGATCGATGAGTCCGCCGACTGGCTGGTCGTGGACAAGCCCGCGCCGTTGATCGTGCATCCGGCCAACCGCAAGCCGGAGCCCACGTTGTTAGGCGGCATCAGGCATCTGCTGGCCTATGAAATTGCCAATGGCGCGTGTCCGGCGATCGTCACCCGGTTGGATCGCGAAACAAGCGGATTGGTGCTGGTCGCGAAACACCCGGCTGCGGCCCGCGAACTCGGCAGGATTTTCCAGCGGCGTGAGGCGGCGAAGGAATATCTGGCGATTGTGACGGGTTGGCCTGAGGCTGATACTTGGGAATGTGCCGCGCCGATTCTGCGCGCCGGGGAGGTCGGTCCATCGTCGATTTGGGTGCGCCAGATCGTGCATCCTGCGGGTCGCTTGTGCCGCACGCGTTTTCGGTTAGAGCGGCGGTTTGCAAGGGATGGGAGGAAGTTTGCGTTGATCCGGTGTTTTCCGGAAACCGGGCGGATGCATCAAATCCGCATCCATCTGGCAGCGGGCGGACATCCGATTCTCGGCGACAAACTCTATGCGGGTGACGGCGCGGAATACCTTGCATGGATGGCCGATGGCTGGACGCCATACCTACAGGAGCGCTTGCTACTGCCACGCCACGCGTTGCATGCCGCCCGCCTTGCGGTGCCATGGGACGGGCGTTGGATCGAATGGGAAACGGATCTGGCAAGCGATTTGGCGGATTTTGCCGCAGGCCGGGAAACCTGTGAGATCCCCGGTGTTGTCATCTGGAGCCGTCATGCCTAGACTGCCGCATGGCCGAGCTTGCTGAAATGGTGGCGTTTCTGGACCGGGAATTGAAAGTGGCGGCGATCACGGATTACCCGGGGGCGATGAACGGCTTGCAATTGTCTAACGAAGGGCGGGTCGCGCGGATCGTCGCGGCGGTGGATGCTTCACTGCCGGTCATCGAGGCCGCAGCGGCGGGCGGGCCGGGATTGCTGCTCGTCCATCACGGGATGTTCTGGCAGGGCGCCCAAGCGGTGACGGGCGCTTTCTATCGGAAATTAAAAACCGCGATGGAAGCCGGTCTGGCGGTCTATTCCAGTCATTTGCCGTTGGATGTTCATCCAGAGTGGGGCAACAACATCCTGCTTGCGAGAGCCCTCGGGCTCATCGATCCGCAACCCTTTTGTGAACACAACGGTGGTTTGCTCGGACTCCGGGGGGCATGGGTCGGCACGCGCGACGATCTAGCGGAAATCCTCCGGCAAACCCTTGGCGGTGCCGTTCACGTCTGTCCCGCTGGTCCGGAAACCCTCACCACGGTCGGCCTCATCACCGGTGGCGCGGGCAGCGAAGTGGCGAAAGTCGCGGCCTTGGGAGTGGATGCCTTCGTGACCGGCGAGGGCCCGCACTGGAGCTATCCGCTCGCCGAGGAACTGGGCATCAATGTGTTCTACGCCGGCCACTACGCGACGGAAACCTTTGGGGTGCAAGCCCTCGCGCAAGCGTTGGCACGAGAATTCCAGCTTCCGTGGAGGTTTTCCGACCATCCTACGGGTCTCTAACGGACAGACACAATGATGCCGCCCCCGATCACCCGGAACACGGCTCCCCAGAGTCACGCCTGCCCGCTGTGCTACTGCGCTTTGACGTCATAACAATAGAGGTGACGGTGGTAGCGTTGGTACAAGCGGCCGCCAGTGACGACGGGATGGGCCCAACTGGGACCGCGGCTCTCTTTTTTGATCCCGGCGACGGGGCCTTCGGGGGCGGGGATGCCGAGTTTCTTGCAGTGGTCGACAATGTTCTGGCCATCTACCACCGGGGCTAACAACTCACCGGTCTGCTTGTATTCCTTGGGGGTACATTCGACCAGCGCGATACGACCGTCCTTGAGGCTATGCATATAGAGCATGCCATCGGCCCAACAGATCGAGCCTTTGCTTACGCCGCGGTTTTGCCACATGAGCTTGCCGGTTTTCATTTCCACGCAGACCCAGTCTTTATAGTCCCTCGGTCCATACACATAACCGTCGTGGAGGATATAGCCGCCCGTCTGGCTGTCCATGCGGATGTCTTCGCCTCCTGCCGTGTCTTTCCACAGTTCCCTGGTGGTGATATTCTTGGTCTCGGGATCCACTTCCAGTTTGATACAGATGGCGCCGCGACCATAGCCGACGGCCCAGAAGACATAACCGTCATCAAACACGGGAGTCGGGACGTTCGCCTGGCTGCCCTCGCCGTGCGGGTGCGTCCAGAGAACCTTGCCAGTTTTGGCATGGATGCCGATCAAGCGGTCCTTTGAACCCGTAATGATCATGGGTATATCTTTATACTCAACGTAACGCGCCGGGACATAGTGGACTTCGGTCACCGGCGGGGACTGCCAGACGGTCTTGCCGGTCTTTTTATCCAGCGCGACCATGAAAGTCTTCTCGCCACCGGGGGTGAAGATGATCTTATCATCGACGATCAGGGGCGATTCGGCCCATCCCCAGTTTGAAGGGCCTTGTTTTCCCTCAAAATCGTTGACCGAGCGTGTCCATTGTGTCTCACCCGTTTTGCCATCGTAACAGCCCAGCACACCCTTGCCGCTGAAAACATACAGCCGGCCGTCATCGGTGGTGACCGACGAACGGCTGCCGACGAATTTATGCTCATATGCTTCGCCGATGTCTTTGCTCCATAGAATCTTGCCGGTCATGTCCAGACACGTTAGATAAAGATGTGTTCCCGGATAATCGAAATACCCGGTGCCGACTCGCGGCTTGGGCTTCGTGGTGTCAGTGGCGGTCTGGCGACCATCCTTCAGACTGCCTTCACCTTGCGGCGTGAAAAGCTCTTCACCGCTCGCGGCGGGCTTGCGCCCGGTGATGTAGATGCAGCCATTGGCAAACGTGGGGCTCGAGAACCCCTGCCCCACATCGTCACAGTGCCAGAGCACCTTGGGCCCCCCCTCGGGCCAGCTCTTGAGCAACCCCGTGTCCGCCGACTTGCCATCGTTCGTCGGTCCCCGCCACCGCGGCCAATGCGGTTCGTCGGCGCGGGCCGCACCAAGCACCACCATGAGAGCACACACTGCCGATAACACCCCACAACCCGACTTGAAACATCCCGTTCCCATGGTATGCAAACCACGCGCAATCATGATACGCGGACCGCAACCAACTCGCGCCTCGGGTGCGCTGTGAATGACTGCCGGGAATGTGCTATTTGGAGTGGTACGCATGAGCAAATGAGGATCGAAGTCCTTGCCGGAGAAAACACCCTGCCGCAACTCTTGCCAAGATATTTCGTTGGAAATATCCGACAGTGGTTGATTGTTTGGTAGAGGCTATCGCTCAGCGTGGCGGCTGGATGCGGGTGATCTTGGACCCTTGCAGGCCGAGGCCGCCCATCAGGCCGCGCTGGTTGAAGAAAAATGCATAGGTGCTTTTAGTTCTGTTGGATATACTGATGGAGGATGCGGCGGATTTCGGCGTGGGTTTCCGGCAGTTCACAGGCACCGTGCGGACCGGGCACGATACGCTCGGACTTCGCGCCTTTGAGGTGGGAACTCGCATAGGCCACCACGCCGTCGGAGCTGTTAGGGCTGTCGCCTTTGCCGCGGTCGCCGATGATCGAGTGATAGGGTACTTTCATTGGGGTGTGGTCGAGCACCTTGAGGGTTGGGTTGTTAGGTGATAGTCCGCTGACGCTGTTGGGCATGCGCTTGGGATCCCCGGTGACGACGGCGATTGAAGCCCCCACGGATTGGGTGAGGACACTGGTGAGACTCTGCGGCAGCGAGATGAGTTTGGCAAAAAAGTTGCCGATGGTGCCGACAGCCATACTGCTGCCGCGGTGGGGGGTGCAGATGAAAATCACGCGGCCCACATGAGGGTTGGCCTGGAAGCGGGTTGCTTGATCGACGATATCGCCGGATTTCACCTTCGCGAAGAACTGCTCCGCCTTGTCCTTGCCTATCACATTCCAGCTTTCGCGGGTCACGGTGGTCACCTGCATCCGGGACAACAGGCCGCCCATGCTATGGCCTATCAGCACGTAGGGGCGCGAGTGCGGGTAGGACCGTTCGATGCTCGTCAGTTCCTGACGCAAGCGCAGTGCCGAATACGCGGGAGGATTGCCGGTGGGATATTTCATGGTCTGCTCGACATGCAGGACCCCCATGAGGCCGTTCCATAGCTCTGAGCCCTGCGGGTAGGCGGCCAGCGGAGCGGAAAAATCGGCCGCAAGAGGTCGCTCGGCACCAGCTACCCGGGCGGCTTTTCTAACACTCGGGTCGGCCAGCGTGAGCAGCACCTCGCGCCCCTTGAATTCCAGCGTGGCAGTGACCGCCGCGTTGATTCCACAGGGCCGGACATGTGGCGGCAGCGGGATGGGTTTGTGGTTTCCAACCAGCGCGCCGCCGACTCCGCTCCGGAGGTTGCGCCGATCAAGATCGCCATTCGGGATGGTTTCCGCCTGGGTCATGCCGGTGAAATAGCCGGGGTCCCAGATGCCGTCGCGAGTGGCCTTGGCAAAGCGCAGTTGATAGGTGGTGCCCGCGTGGTTAAGGGTGAGCGGGCGGTTCCACAGGTGGCTGTTTTCAGCTGAGCACAACAGCACGGTGAGATCGGCGGCGGCCTTGTTATAGATCAGCCGTGCGGACTCACCGGTGCTGTGGGAGCCAAGTAAGGCGGATGCCTCCTTCGCGGAATCCAGATAGAGGACGGAGCGTTGTTCGGCGGTCAACGATTGCGCCGCCGCCTCTTTCAAATGAACCGCTGCCGCGCGTTGCGCTCCCTCTTCCGGAGGCCGGGCGGTGGGCGCGCAGCCAGTGACGGCAAGTACCGCACAAAGCGGGATAACCAGGAAGGGGAATTTCATATTAGCTGGCGCTGGTATGATAGATACAAGGGGCTTGATCATGGGAGTCGGGAGGATTTTGTTAGACCAGGTGGGAGACGGCAGGCAGATACGGGTTGCGCCGGGTCAGGCGGGTCACTGGTTGTCTGCAACCATTTTCTGGCGTGTTGCCAGATAGGCATCGAACTCGGCCTCGCTGGCAAAGACACTCACGCCGGGGAGCGCTTGAATGATGGCAAAAACCTCGGTGATCTGCGGCTGCATGTTGATGAAGGAAGCTTGACCACCGCGCTCCTTGAGTTGTTTGCGCACCATGGAAAACACCCGCAGGCCGGCACTGCTGATGAACTTCAAGCCGGCGAGATCAAACATGAGGTCCTTCCCGCAGCGGCCCATCACCGGTTCGATTTCCCGCTCCAGTTCCGGTGCGGTCGCAGTGTCGAGGCTGCCACTGAGTTTCACGGTGAAGGCTCCCGAATTTTGGGAACTGATGTTTTGGAGGATTTGAATTTCGAGTGGCATGGCGGGGTGCTGGTTGGTGCGGACTGCAAACGAGGGTAATGAGTCGATTTTTTTGCGCAAGCGCATTTCAGCAGGGTGGCGAGAGGCGCTTGATGAGCCGCAACACGTTCTCGCCGCGGTCCCGGACGTAGTGCATTTCATCGGTGTATTTGCGGACCAGAAAAATCCCCCAGCCGCCGGGTGGTTCATCGTCAGCGGCGATCCCATCGCTGGTGGCTGCCTGGGTGGGATCGAATGCAACACCTGAATCCCGCAACTCGATGATCATCGCGCGACCGGTGTGTTCGAAAACCACCTGGAATGTCTGATCCGGGTCGCGCTTGAGGGCATGATTGACGATGTTGCTGGCGCTTTCCTCAAGCGCGAGGGTGAGGCCGAATAACAAGTTGGCGGGAAGCTCCCTGTCCTCACCGAATTTCCGCAAGGCTGCCACAGCCCGCATGACTTCCTCCGGGGTTGCATGGAGTTCTAGTTTCACAAGGCGTTCTCCTTAGCGGGAAAAGTGGCGATTTTCAAGGTCATGATCGCGATGTCGTCCGAC
>JAPLUJ010000245.1:10789-11200 GCA_026397695.1 Verrucomicrobiota bacterium
CGGACTGGCCGGTGAGCACCGCGGTGTCGGCGATGAGGCGATCATCGCCATAACATTCGTCCGCAGGATTGAATGCCTCGCTGACACCGTCGGTATAGAAAACCAGGTCGTCACCGGGACGCACGGTCAACTCCGTGCGCTCGAAGACCAGACCTTCCTCGAAACCCAGGGCGGTCCCGAGATTTTTCACGGCCCACGCCGGCGGTTCGCCTGCCCGCAGGAGCACGGGGCGGCAGTGTCCGGCATTGGCGATGGTGAGTTTGCCACTCGTGGGATCCAATACCGCGCAAATGAAGGTGACAAACATATATGACGGATTGTCCACCGAGAGTTCGTCATTGAGCCGGGCGAGGATGAGTTCCGGCGCGACGATGTCGCGTGCTAACAAGCGGGCGAGGCTGATGGCTCGCA
>JAPLUJ010000292.1 GCA_026397695.1 Verrucomicrobiota bacterium
CGAGCGCCAACAAGGTGACTGTCGATTTTGAGTTCACCAACCGATCCGACAAGCCGGTGAGTGTCATCAAATACGATTCAACATGCTCCTGCATGTCGGTGCGGATTCAGGATGGCAAACTCCGCTACGCTCCCGGCGAATCGGGTCTGGTGCGTGCGGATTTCGACATGGGAAACTTTTCCGGTTCGATTGACAAAGTGGTCGTGCTGTGGCTCGACAAGGATGCGGCGGATAAGCCCTCCATCGTGCTCAAGGTGCGGGTGATTATTCCGGTGCTGGTTTCCTTGGAACCGAAGACCGTGAAATGGGAACTGAACGGCAAAGCTGAACCCCAAACCATACGCGTCACGATGCATCACGTGAAACCGATCCGGGTGACCTCCGTGCAATCCTCCAGCGAGGCATTCAAATGCGCGGTGAAAACCATCCAGGATGGGGCAAGCTATGATGTGATCGTGACCCCGATGAACATCAATACGCCGGGCTTGGGCATCTTTCGGATTGAGACGGACTGCGACATCGAAAAACACCGGATCCAACAGGCGTTTGGCACGGTGCGCCGCCCCTTGCCGGCTAACAGCGAGTTCAAACCATGAATCCTTGGGGACAATTGGCGGTGATTGCCGCCGTTTCGCTGCTCGCGGCGGGTGGCACTTTTTGGATCAAGGGGCCTCCTAACCGATTATTCCGCTGCGACCCGGCATCCTTGAAACAGGACGAAGTTTGTCTGGAAACGATTCCCGCCGGGGCGGATGTCCTATGGGTGGATGCACGCCCGCGCAGGGATTGGGAAAAATCCGGCGTGCCCGGATCGCTGCTATGGAATCTGGACCCGGCCGAGGACATGCAGGCATTCGAAGCGGCAGCCGCTGTTAGAGTGGTTGCGACGCCCCGCGTCATAGTCTATTGCGGGGACGAAAACTGCGGGGTCAGCCGACAAGTTGCCGGGCGCATCCGCGGACTCGACCTCGGGGCGGAGGTTTTCGTGTTGCGTGGCGGGTGGCGGGCACTGCGCGAGGCCGGACGAGTCAAGGGTTTCTGATCGTGACGCGCACCGGATGGCTCAAGCCGTTTCAGGCGGCGTGCCGGAACAACGCGATGAGCACGCCTTGAATGACGAGCTCGCGGGCGGGAATCAGGTCGGGGTAACGGGAGTTTTCAGCGCGCAGGAAGGGTTTGCCTTTTTCTATCAGATAACGTTTCAGCGTGGTTTCGCCATCGATCAAGGCGGCCACGATGTCGCCTTTGCGGGGTTCCCGGAATTCGAGAATTACGGTGTCGCCATGGCAAATGTGCGCGTTGATCATCGAATCCCCGCGCACTTTGAGGGCGAAGGTCCGGGCGTGACGGGGAATTCCGAGCGCCGAAATGTCCACCGAGATGCAGCCTTGGCGCTCTGGTTCGGCGTCCTGGGACATGCCTGCGGCGATGTTGCCATACATCGGGATATCGACGATTTCGCCGCGGTCCAAGTCCTCGGGAAAAATCACCGCCCGGGCTTTGCCGGCAAGGCGTTGGATGACTCCTTTGCGTTCGAGCGCACGCAAGTGGCTCATCGCGGCGGTTTGACTGGCAAAGCCGAACGAATGCTGGATTTCGCGGGTACTGGGCATGATGCCTGTCCGGCGGTGCGACGTCCGCAGGTATTCGACGATCTCTTGTTGACGGCGGGTAAGTGGTGCTTGCATAGGTTTATGAACAGTGTTCTTCGGAACAAAGACGATGCAGGCCGCCCGCGCAAGCAAAAAATCGAGGAGCGCCCGATTTTTTTCAATCGTTCAGGCGGATGCGCTCCCACGCAACGTCCATGGGCGGGGATGATGGACCCAGCCCGCAACACTCCCGACAAAAACTCTCTGTGAACGCAGGCTTGCAGTTTGTGAATTTCCTGCATAGCTTTCGCTCCTGAATCCAATTCCCATGAAAGCCACTGCCCTTCTCTTCCTCTCATTAGGGGTTCTTCTGACGACCGTTGCCGCCCAGAACAAAACCGCACCGGCCGATCCCAAGGTCGCCGCAACGAAGCAAGAGTTGCAGCCGAACCAGCAGGCCTTCCTCAATCTGCCCGAAGAAAGCCGGAACGCGTTCACCAAGCACCTCGGCGAAGCCTACCGCATCTTCCAACAGAAGCGGGTTTTCGAGACCCTGAATGAACTCGACAAGGCCAGCGCGATTTTCAAGGATAGCCCGGAGTTATGCAATCTGCGCGGCAGTTGTTATGTGGAAATCCGTTCCTTCGACAAGGCCTTGGTGGAATTCAATAAAGCCAGCGCCCTTTCCAAGGATAATCCGAGCATCCTTTTCAACATCGCCGAGGTCTATTTTGTCACCAAGGAGTGGCAGAAAGCCGTTGATATGTTCGAGAAAGCACTCAAGCTAATGCCGCCCAACGATCTCACGTTCGGTCGTCTGACGGAGTTCAAGATCCTCCTCTGCAAGAAGAAACTCGGCAAGAAGGACGAAGTGGCCGTCCTCTCGGATAAACACGATTTCCTTGATGACTCGCCGTACTATTACTACGCCAAAGCCATCATCGCCTACGACGATAAGGATCGGGCGAAGGCGGAGGAGTGGCTCTCCATGGCCGGCCGCATCTTCCAGAATCCCAGCTCCCTCGCTCCTTGGCAGGACACTCTCATCGAATACGGCTATATCAAGAGCTTCTACGGCGACGCAGCCGAGAAAGAGGAGTGAGCCGTCCCTTAGTGCCGCCAGCGTAGCGTCAGATCGCCATAGGCATCAACCCGACGGTCGCGGAAAAACGGCCAGATACGGCGGAATTCATCGACAAGGGTGAAGTCGAGATCATGACACAGGATTTCCTCATGATCAGTGGACGCCTTGGCGACGAGTTCGCCATAGGGATTGGCAATGAACGAACGACCCCAGAACTCGATGGCGCCCTCGGTGCCGGTTCGGTTCACGGCGGCGACGTAACACCCGTTAGACACGGCGTGCCCGCGCTGCACGGTTTCCCACGCGCCATGCTGGGCGTCACCGAGCACCGGCTTTTCCTCCGTTAGCCAGCCGATGGCGGTCGGATAGATGAGCACCTGCGCGCCGCCCAGCGCCATGAGTCGGGCCGCCTCAGGATACCATTGGTCCCAGCAGATCAACACGCCAAGTTTGCCAAACCGCGTGTCCCACACCGGCCAGCCCGTGTCACCTGGCGTGAAGTAGAATTTCTCCTCGAACGCGGGATCCTGCGGAATGTGAGCTTTCCGATAGAAGCCCATCAGGCGGCCGTCGGCATCATGGATGACCGCCGTGTTGTGATAGACACCGGGTCCGCGGCGCTCGAAAAGCGCGGCCACCAGCACGATGCCGAGTTCACCCGCCAGTTTCCCCAAACGCTCCGTGACCGGACCGGGCAGAGGATCGGCCAGATCGAAGCAGGCCGGATCCTCGACCGCACAGAAATACGGTGTTAGAAAAAGCTCCGGCGTGACCACGATATTCGCTCCGCCCGCTGCGGCCCGGCGGATCAGCGCTTCATGATGATCGAACGCCGCGGCTTTGCTGGCGAAGGATTGCGATTGGAGCAGGGCAATACGCGGCATGGCCTTGGTTTATTGCAAGGGAGTACAGGGAATCAGGCGCCGGCCAACCGGTGTTTTGTGCGGCAGGACAAAAACCGGATGATGGAAACGACCAAAAGCACAAGTCCAATAACGGAAAAAATCATACTACCCAAGGTGTAGAGAAGCACCCTGGAAATGTGGTCGGCAAGGGCATTGGTATCTGCAATTCCACTGCCTCCCATGCTGGCAAATATGTCGAGGAGCGTTCCGATGAGGCCAAGCATGGGTGGTGCAATCACCAAGATCGCCGAAACCCAAATGGCACGACTCCAGAATTTCATCTTCCCGGCGCAACCGGGGGGAGGAGGAGGATTCAATGGAGAAACGGGAGGTGGGCCCGATGTTGTGGATTGCATCACGAAATGATGGTTGTGGGTTTGCCGAAATACAATGAAATACAGCGACGGTCATGGACTGCCGCTACCATTCATTTCATACCATTCATGCCTTCGGTTTGATGAAAACCAACAAGGCGTTTTCGGCTTTGAGGTATTTCTTGGCGAGGGCGTTGATTTCCTTGAGGGTGATCGAGCGGTAGTCGGCGTCGCGGGTGCGGGCAAGTTCGAGGCGGGTGGGATCGCTCTGGGATTCGCTCATCACGGTGGCAAGCCAGTATTGGTTGTCGCGGCGGGATTTCTCGAGTTGGGAGAGGGTGGGTTTGAGCGCGCGATCAAGTTCATCGGCGGTCGCGCCATGGGTGGCGAGTTGGTCGGCGAGGTCGCGCATGGTGTCGAGGAGAAGTTCGAGGTCCGCAGGCTTGCCGATGCTTTCGCTCAGGATATATCCCATTCCCTCAAGAGCGTCGGACCCGGAGACACCGGCGTTCGGGCTATAAGAGGCACCGAGTTTTTCGCGGATCTCCTCACGCAGACGGTCGCCAAGGATTTCGGCTAGCAGATTAAGACGGC
>JAPLUJ010000091.1 GCA_026397695.1 Verrucomicrobiota bacterium
GCCAGGGGAACCCGGCCTGCCGCAGAGGGCAAAATGGCGAGGACATCGGTCGGTATCAAGGCAGCGACGAATGACCTTGCCGCCCACCTTGGCCGACGCGTAATATCGGCCACCCCGATGACGGACAAGACATGGAACCTGGGACTTGCTGAATGGCATGGTGCGTTGCGCGCCGTTGTGTTTTGTTGCAACTCAGGTATGCACTTGCGGTATGCATCGGGCAAACAGGATCGGAAAATCCCCTACTGGGGCTTGTAGCTCAGCGGTTAGAGCAGGGGTCTCATAAACCCTTGGTCCTTGGTTCGAACCCAAGCAGGCCCACCCCTTTAGAATCAAAGGATTGCGGTAACTCAATGCCTAACAGTAAAATGCCGTCCTGCCCGTATGGTGCCTGCGTGGATCCACCATGCACGCGACGGATCCGCGATACGGCATGTTCTAACGCCTCTGGAATTCCTGATTGGTTAGATTTCCTTGCGGGTTGCCGAAAAATGCGGATTTTATGCTTAAAGGCGGGCTGGAGATAGGCTAGACCGTCCGCATGCAAGACGCGACACGCGATCACGGGCTCCAACCGCTGGACACCCTGATGACTCGCTGGGGATTGACAAATCACCAGTGGGTCGAGGAATCCGCCGCGCAGTTGACTCACAAGCAAGTGCAACGGGCCCGCAAAGGACGACAACTCACCCTGCATCTCATGCAAAAACTGGCGCGGACACTCAATGAGGTGATAATGGCCCGACTGCCCAGGGAAGAACGGGTGAATTTTGCGCCTTACACCCACAAGCACCTGTTCAATTATGCCAAGGACCATGACGCGTCGTGGTCAGACCCGAATCAACCCTTGATGCCCCGGTGATTGAGAATCCAGCAACTAATAAGTTGTGGTTCCGCCCCGTCCCACCCAACTCGCCCATCTGATTCCCAAAGGGGCGACCCGTGACGGCGATGGTGGCCTCGCGGTATCAATTGGTGCCATCGGGCATGGTCCGCTGCGATTTCATGATTTCTTCATTGGCATTTCACGCAGACCGGTTGAAATCGCCGCATGCCCCGCGTCCTCCTGGTTGAAGATGAGCCTGCCATCGCCGATACCTTGGTCTATGCGCTCGAAACCGAATGCTTTAGCGTAACCCACGCATTGACAGGCACCGACGCCCTCGCCGCTGCGGCCCGCGAACCCCATGATTTCGCCATCCTCGACATCGGCCTGCCGGATATGACCGGCCTCGATGTCTGCCGCCGCTTGCGTGAAACCTCGCCGATTCCCGTGTTGTTTCTCACTGCCCGCGACGCCGAAGTGGACCGCATCCTCGGCCTCGAACTCGGCGGTGACGATTACGTAACCAAACCGTTCTCGCCGCGTGAAATCGTCGCCCGCGTCCGCGCCATCCTCCGGCGCTCGGGCCATGTGCCGCAGACATTCCCGTCCGCGCCAACCAAAACAAACCTGCCTAACAAACCATCACCCGCCGCCGGACTCCACCACGACACCTCGGCAATGCGCATCCACCTGGATGGCACCACGCTCGATCTAACAGCACACGAATACAAGCTCCTGCTGGTTCTCATGCAGCAACCCGGGCGGGTCTTCACCCGTGACCAAGTGCTCGACCACGCATGGCAGGACCCCGGCGCGGTGACCGACCGCACGGTGGACGCGCACATCAAGTCGATCCGCGCCAAACTGCGCGCCGCATGCCCCGGCGCGGAAAACATGATAGAGACCCGCCGCGGCATCGGCTACTCGCTCCAACCGCAAATCCATCCTGCAAGAAAGTAACAACTCAGGCAAACAGGTCATCTCCAGAATTCCATGCGCTTCACCCGGGTCACCCTGTTTTTCATCGCAGGCATCATCACGCTCGGATTCTATCAGCTCGCGCGGAATTTCCTCGCCGAGGTCGAGCCGCAAACCTTTCAAGCCACCGAGGAGATGATGGTGGACACCGCCAATCTGCTGGCCGATCTGGTGACGGCGGACTTGCGGGAAGACGGCTTTGAGCCGGCGGTCCTGCGCCAGGCGTTCGACCGCGCCCATGCCCGCAGGTTCGACGCCCTCATCTTCGACCACCTGAAACACCAGGTCGGTATCAACGCCTATCTCACCGATGCCAAGGGCATAGTGCTCTTCGATTCCGACGGCGGCCGCCGCGAAGGGCGGGACTTCTCCGCAAAACGCGACGTGTCACTCACCCTGTCCGGCCGCTACGGCGCACGCAGTAGTCGCGAAACCCCCGATGATGCATCCACCTCGGTGTTGTATGTCGCGGCCCTCGTCGGCAATCCAAAACAGCCGCTGGGAGTCCTCACGGTTTACAAGCCTCAACTCGATGTGATGCCGCTGGTGCGTGAACGCCGCCGCATCATCTATACCGCCTACGGGCTGATCGGCAGTGGCATCATCTTCCTGATCGGCGCGGTTTTCCTCTGGCTGTTCCACCCGCTCGGAAAAATCACCGAGTACGCCCGCGCCATCGAACGCGGCGAAAGACCCGCCAAACCCAAAATCGGCATCGGCCGCGAAGTCAACACCCTGGCCCACGCGCTGGATTCGATGCGCGACGCGCTGGAGGGACGCCGCTATGTGGAACGCTATATCCAAACACTCACCCACGAGATGAAAAGCCCGCTCGCCGCGATCCGCGGCGCGGCCGAGTTGCTCAACGAGGAGATGCCCGCCACAACCCGCCAACGCTTTCTCGCTAACATCCTCGCCGAAACCTCACGCAGCGACCGCCTGATCAACCGCCTGTTAGAGCTTTCCGCAGACTTCCGTGTCATTGTCGAGCGCGCCATCGAGCAGGCCCGGCCGCTGGCTGAACTCGCCGGCGTTGATCTGCTGCTGGATCCCGCGCCGGCACCCCTAACAGTCATCGGCGATGCCTTCATCCTGCGTGCCGCCGTAACCAATCTGCTGGAGAACGCGATCGATTTCTCGCCGCGCGGCAGCGTGGTCCAAATCGCTCTAACAGTTCATGGCGGGAAGGTGGCACTCACCATCCGCGATCATGGGCCGGGCATCCCGGACTATGCCCGCGAAAAGGTTTTCGAGCGGTTCTATTCGTTGCGCCATCCGGGGTCCGGCCGCAAAGGCACCGGCCTCGGCCTGACCTTGGTGCGCGAGGCCGCCGAACTCCACGGTGGCTCCATCACCCTCGAACCCGGCACCCCCGGCGGCGGCACCGTGGCCACTTGGATCATGCCGCAGTTTTTTGCATGAGCGCGAAAAAAACCGCAGTGGTCCAACAGGCGGCTTCCGAAAAAAAGACGGCATCAGGCATCCAGCCAGAAAAAGCTGGCAAGTCCCCCACCCCGTTAGCAGCTTCATCCCGCGCGGCGTCACCTGCGCCGGACCTGTTACTGGTCTGCCTGCAGGATCCGTTCGATGCGGTGGGCGATTCCAGCACCATCGTCCGCAGCGAGGTGCCTGCCGCGGACGGCAATGCCGCGCACTCATGGACCCTCGAGGCCGTGATGGAAATGAACCCGCCACGCTTCTTCGAGGGCTGGGCCACTCGTGGCAACTTCACGCTCGATCTCAGCGTCAACGCCACCGTGTTTCCACAGGCTGGCACCTGGAGCGACACGCTCCGCACCACCTCGGGCAGCGGCAACTGCCGCGTTCTCGTGACCCGGGATTCTAGCAACAAGGTGCGTTTCTCGCTCGCGTCAGCCGCCCGCCACGCCACGGAGAAACCCATGCCCTTGCTCGCCAAACAGCGTTTTCTCAACGCCGACATCGCCATCGAACTCAACGGCACGTCGGGTTTGAGCGCGGGGGCGGTGGCGGTTGTATCTAGCAGTCGATGGCAAGTGGCGGCATAACCTCGACGAGAACGATGGCGCCTCGACCGTGCCGGGCGCATGGGCCTTCGCAGTGATGTCCCGGGCGGCCTATGAAACACTCTGCACCCAGCACGAATGGACACCGTATATTCTGTGAGACTTACGGCTTTGGCGTGGCGTCGGCGGCGAGGTCGCCAAGCGCATACTGGATGCCATCGAGGTTGAACTGTAGGATAGCGGGTTCCTGAAAAACATTCTTCTCATGGCCGAGCGAGCTATAGAAAACACGACCCTCGCCTTCCTTCCTGATCCAGGCGACCGCGAAGTCCTTGTCGGCGCGCTTGCCTTTGTTAGCAGTGGCCGGGTCGGTGAGGTCAAGGCTCAGCAGCACGCGGCAGTTGGCGCGGCTGTATGGTTCTTTCATTTCGTATATCTCGTCCTGGAGTTTGAAGCCTTTACCCGCAAACGCCTTGGCGAGGGCGTGGTTAGGTTCGTCTATTTTGAACGCCCAGGTGCCGCCCCCACCCCACGGATGGCCATTGAACAGGGCACCTAACATCTTGGCACCGTCGGGCCAGGTGTAGAAGTTGTCGGTCGCGGCGTGGATGCCGATGAGGCCTTTGCCACTGCGCACAAAGTCGAGGAGCGCTTGCTGCTGCGCCTCGGAGAGTTTCAGGCGGGTGGTGTTGTTGAGGACGACGGCGTCGTATTTTGTTAGGTTAGCGGCTTCCAACGCATCGTATTCGCAACTGAAGTCGGCGGCATAGGCACCGGTCTTGGTTCCCATCATTTCGATAGCCTTGTTGCCGGCCGCGATGCCGCCGCCGTGAAAGAACCCCTCGCAACGCCAGAAGACCAGAATCTTGCGTGCTTTCTTGGGCTTGGCGCTCGCCTTGGCGGGCACTGCCGCCTCGATTTTAGCGAGCTCGGCGTCGGCAAGGACAGGTACTGTGTGCTGTGCGCTGGCGCTGAGGTTGAAAAAGAAAGCGACGGCGGATGTCCATAGGGTCATGCGTTTCATGGTGTGGTGGGGTTGGTTGGTAATTCCTGCGGAAGGGATTTTTTCATGGTCTGAGTGAGATGATAACAGCACCGATGCCGGAAGACGAGAGGAAAATCCGTCGGATCAACCTGTATCATATCATGGGGGATGATTTACGCGAGATCCTTGGCACGCCAGCCCGCGCGGACTTCCGGGTTGATCATCATCGCGGCTTCAGGATTGCCGGTGATCTCCATCTTCTGCGCGTTCCACTTGACCGTCTTGCCAGTGCGGATCGCCAGCGTGCCTAGCAGAATCGCCTCGGTGAGCGGACCGGAGTAGCTGAAGTCGGAACAGGATTTCTTGTTATTTTTGATCGCATCCATCCAGTCACGGTAGATCCCACCGGTGCGCGCAAGCGTCTTGGGAACCTGCTTGTCACCGCTCGCCCGATAGGCCTCCCATTTGTCCTTCGGATAGAGCATCGGGCTGTCCGGGCGCATGCCACCGTGGAAGATTCCGCCCTTCTCGCCGACCATGATCATGCCACCCTCACCACCGGGCGGGTTTCCGTCATAGCCTGCCGGCGCCTCCGGCAGGCTGGGACCCTCGTACCATTTCACCCGCACCGGCGGCTTGTTGCCGCGCGCGGGAAAATTGAAGGTGACGATAGATCCGTTAGGGGTATGGATAGGATTGACCTCGCCCTTGATTTCCACTGCCACGCTTTCCGGCGCGCCGAGT
>JAPLUJ010000417.1 GCA_026397695.1 Verrucomicrobiota bacterium
ATTTGCCGATGGTGCGGAGGACGTGCGGGGAACTGCGCAAATCACTGAAATTATCGGTGAGGTCAATGAGCATCCAGATCATGAAAAGCCCGGACAGGCAGATGCCGAAAATGCCGAGAAACTGGCGGGTGATATAACGGTCGATGGTGCCGCCGAAGGCATACACGAGGGCGGCGAGCGCGGGCAGGAATCCGATAGCGGCGAGCACCATGGGGCGTGCTGGGTGGGCTTGGACATCGGCATCCGGGAAACCGACGAGTTGTTGTTGCACGGCGCGGAATTCCGCAGGAACCGCCACAGCACAGAAACCGGCCCCCATGGCGATAAGCGCGAGGATGAGCAGAATGCGCGGTTGATGGCGGCGGAGAAACATCATGGGTGGAGCCTTGTGGGACTAAGGATGGAGGCGGCAGGGCGGAGGTGTCGAGTGTGTTATGCAAAACGCGGCATGAAGATGCGGCTTGGCAGAAGGGCAATTGCCCGATGCGATGGGTGGGAGATGATTTCCCCAACGGATGGCCAGACGATGCCCGGGTTTTGCGACGCGGTGCGCGAGGCGTTTTCGCGCACAGGCATTCTGGCGAAGTCCCGGGATTTCGAATACCGCCCGCAACAACAGGAACTGGCGGTGGCGGTGGCCGAGGCGCTGCTCCACTCGCGACCGTTGGTCGCGGAGGCTGGCACCGGCGTCGGTAAATCACTGGCCTATCTGTTGCCAGCGGCACGCTTCGCGCTGGCAACCGGCCGCAAGGGCGTGATCTCGACCCACACCATCAACCTGCAGGAACAATTGGTGCGCAAGGATATCCCGATTGTTAGAAAACTGGTGGGTGACGAACTGCCGGCGGTGCTGCTCAAGGGGCGGCAGAATTATTTGTGTCCTTCACGCTTGCGGCGGGCGCTCGAGCAAGCCGGCGACCTGTTCATTGGTTCGGAAAACGACGAGCTGGAGGTGATCCGCAAATGGGCGCAGGCGACCCGCGACGGCACCCTGAGTGATCTGGATTTCCAGCCGCAAATGAAAGTCTGGCTGCAGGTTTGCAGCGAGGCGCACCTGTGCACAACCCGCTACTGCGGCCCCTCCGGCACGTGTTTTTTCCAGGAGGCGCGCAAAGCCGCAGCGGACGCCAAGTTGGTGGTGGTCAATCACACGCTGTTCTTCGCCCTGCTCAACACCGAGCTCGATGAAGACGAGGACGCGGTGAAAAAAACCAAGGGGTTTTTATTCCCTAACGATTTTGCGGTGCTCGATGAAGCGCATACCCTCGAGCAAGTGGCCGCCGTGCAGTTAGGCCTGCGGGTGTCGCAGGCGGGACTGCGCTTCGACCTGCAGCGGCTCTATCACCCGCGGACGCACAAGGGTTTGCTCAAGGCGTTCCGCAAAGCCGCCGCGATACAGGCGGTGGAAGAGGCGCTGGCGGCGGCGGAACGGTTTTTCCAAGAGGTGGGCGAGGTGGCGAAATTCGGGGATTTTTCCAAGGAGTTCCGGGTGCGCGAACCCGCCGTGGTTTCTAACATGATCGCCGGCCCCTTGCAAAGACTGTGGATGGAAATCGACTCCCTGGCCGCAGACGTCGACGGGGAAGCAACCCGCGCGGAACTTCAGGACGCGTCGCGCCGCTTGCGCGAGACCCACGGTGCGGTGTCCGTCTTTCTCGAACAAAGCACCGATGAGAGCGTGTATTGGGTGGAGCGCGGCGGCCGCGATGAAACCCAATACAGCCTGCATGCCGCGCCAGTGAATGTCGCGGATCGCTTGCGCCCGTTGTTGTTCGGCAGCGGCAATGGCCTGGTGCTCACCAGCGCGACACTCGGAGTGGGGGATCCGCAACTCGGCTATTTCCGCGGCCGCGTGGGCGCGGAAATGGCCCGCTCCTTGTGCATCGGCAGCCCGTTCGACTATCAGAAACAAATGCGCATCCGGATCTACAAATCCGTGCCCAATCCCGGTACGCCCCGCTACGACGAGCTGTTAGCCGAAGGCATCCGCGAGGCGGTTTCCGAAAGCGAGGGGCGGGCCTTCGTCCTGTTCACCAGCTACCGCACGATGCGCGACGCCTCCCAACGCTTGGAAACATTTTTCCAGACGAAAGGCTGGCGCGTCCTGCTGCAGGGCGAGGGCATGCCGCGCCACAGGATGCTCGAGGAATTCCGCAAGGACGTGCACAGCGTGCTGTTCGGCACCGACAGCTTCTGGACCGGCGTCGATGTGCCGGGCGAGGCGCTGTCCAACGTGGTGGTCACACGCCTGCCCTTCGCGGTGCCCGATCACCCGCTCACCGCCTCGCGGCTGGAAGCGATCGAAGCGGCGGGCGGCAATCCGTTCATGGATTACTCGGTGCCCGAAGCCATTCTCAAGATGCGCCAAGGCGTGGGCCGCCTCATCCGCACCCAGCGCGACCACGGCCTGATCTGCATCCTCGACAACCGCATTCTAACAAAACGCTACGGCCAAGCATTCCTCAACGCCCTGCCCGACGCGCCGGTGGAGGTGATCGGTTAGCTGATGTTAGGCCAAGCCACACGCCGCAGGCGGCAACTCCAGCGAAACAGCCGGAATAGATCCCATTTGCCGCAACCTTGTCGCTTGACTTCCCCAGGTTACTTCCTAACATCCATCCATGACCGCGATCCAAACCATTGACCGCGAAGCACTCGAAGCCAGTGCATTCCGCGAGCAATGTCGCCGCCAGATGGCCCGGCCGTTGGAGGCGAGGATGAAATACGGCTTCTGCCGTGTCCACCGCCCGGTCCTCGACACGCCAGGCACGCGGGTCTTTTCCAGCACCAAAGAGTATCGCGAATGGTGCGCTGACAACCTCCCCGCCTACCTCGGCTTCCAGCCTGCGCCCGTTGAATGAATGAACGCCCGCCAGCCATTCAATCCGCTCCAGGCCCAACTCGTTGCTGAAGCCTTCAATGCGACAGGCGTTGATTACCTCTTCATCGGCAAGAGCGGCGCGATTCTTCTCGGATATCCGGGAACCACTCAGGATGTGGACGTGTTCCCCGCCAAGTCGGTCGAAAACGGCAGGCGCATCGTTGAAGCTCTCCTTAAGCTGGAATTCACGCTCAATGAAAACACCCAAGGCGAGATCATCCGAGGCAAGGACTTCGTTCAACTCAAGGACGGTCCATTCGATCTTGACCTGATCTTCGCTCCCGACGGCATCGAAAGTTTTGCCCAGGCGAAAGCAAGAGCCGTCCGCGAAGACATCTTTCCAGTCGCCAACCTCAGTGACATCATCGCCAGCAAGAAAGCCAGTGGTCGCATGAAAGACCGGCTGGATTTGCATTTGCTTGAGCTGTTCAGGGTGGAGTATGAATCAAGGATGTCATGAGCGCATTCCCGGGCGTTCGCGGATTTGCTCATCGCTGTTTCCGCACCGGGCGCGACCACGGCTTGGTCTGCATCCTCGATAACCGCGTTCTAACAAAACGCTGCGGCCAAGCGTTCCTTAACGCGCTGCCCGACGCACCGGTGGAGGTGATCGGTTAGGTATCAAGTTCTATCAATCCCAACGGGATTGGGTCCCGCAGCCCAGGGTTGCGAGGAACGAGCTACCCTGGGTCAGGTGCCGGATGATATTTCAACCCCAACCGGGGTTGTGTCCGCTGGCGGGGTGTGGTTGATCCCTGCTGTTGCCACCCGTGACACAACCCGCATCGGGGTTGTGAATATTTTCAACGCCCCATACCCAGGGTAGTCGCTACGCTCCAACCCCGGGCTTTGTGACCAAACCCCGTTGGGGTTTTCGCGGATGAAACTCGCAGCTTATAGCGGCGTGAAGGAAAGACCGATGGGCATGGCAAGACCGGATCGCCTGTGGGGTTTTAGCGGATGAAATCAAGATTCCGGTTTCATCCGTTCTCTCCTCGCCAAGCCCGCCAAGGAAGAGCCATCATCAAAACCTATCCACCCTTCCATGATTTTACCGCAATCTTCAGGATTCCGCATTTCCCGCTTGCCTTATCCCGCCGGTTCCTTCAGTCTGCCATGAAAGGTGCGAAACGACGCGCCCGATGAGAAGATCCAAGCATCGCATTAGAATCCCCATGAAAACGCCACTCCACCTCACCCTGCTCGCCGCGCTGGCCCTTGTGGCCGCCCCGGCGCTCCACGCCCAGATCACGGCCGGCAATGTCCGCGCCGCCCAACGCCCCGGCACCAAACTGGTCGATATCGACTACGACATCACCGGCATCGCCACGCCCTGCACCGTCTTTCTTGAAATCTCGGCGGATGGTGGCACGACTTGGACGGTGCCCGCCACCACCCTAACAGGCGCGATCGGCACCAATGTCACACCAGGCAGCAACCTGCGCGTCACTTGGAACGCGGGCGTGGATTGGAACAACCAGACGTCCGCCCAGACGCGCGTCCGGCTCAAGGTGAGCGATCTGTTGCCGGATCTAACGGACTTCGCGGTGATTCCCTCCGGCAACTTCACCATGGGCGACTCGCTCGACGGACTGGCGGACGCCACCCCGCACACGGTGAACGTGAGCGCGTTTTACATGCAGAAGAAGGAAACGACCAAGGCGCAGTGGGACGAGGTGCGGGCGTGGGGACTGTTGCACGACTACACGGATCTGGTGGCCGG